>DRZW01000079.1 GCA_011380105.1 Halothiobacillaceae bacterium | reverse complement strand
TCAAAACCCTGATCAAGGTACAACGCACCAATCACAGCCTCTAAGGCATCGGCGAGAATCGAAGCACGGCGGTGGCCACCGCTTTTTAACTCACCAGCCCCCATTTCAATGTAATCACCCAGATTAATTCGTCGCGCGATCTTAGAAAGCCCTTCCTCACGAACCACACTGGCGCGCAGACGAGACAGCGCCCCTTCCGGTGCCTTGGGTTTATTGCGGTATAGGAAGTCTGCGACCACCGCATTGACGATGGAATCGCCCAAAAACTCCAAGCGCTCATTGTTGTGCCGGCCAGCCGAGCGATGACGCAGGGCACGAACGAGCAGCTGCTTATCAACAAAATCGAGCCCTAGCGCCTGCTCAAGCTCGGCTGCGGATTTAATCAAGGGGTTAGGACGTTGATTAGCGTCGGACACGGGCAGAATGCTTAAACTCAGCCACCACACTCAAGTTTCCAAACAGGTGCGCACGACGTTCATAATCAATGCTAACCTGGTGGCCGTCACTGGTCTGGCGGATTTCAAACTGATTATCGTCAAACATATTTACAAGTTGGTTGACTTCCAGATTGCGCTTGATACGGGTACGGATCTCATTGGGTGAAGACATGGCCTCCTGTTCCAAATTGCCAAATATAGTTTTTAGCTTCAGATCATCAAGGTACATCGGCACGACCTTCATCACAGTGATCGCAGCAAAAACTACTAATATAGCCACCAGCACCAAGCCGATTAGACTCATTCCTTGTTGTCGGGTTGGTTTGGGGCCTGCCGGTAAAATTCCTTTTTTCATTTCAGTCATTGTCTTCTACCTGTTCTAAGTCTCCATTCCTAATTCGCTATTTTATCACGGTTCCAGCCCGTGAGCCGTCAAAACCACCTTCGCCCCAGTCCCAGTGCATCCAAATCAATACCGCCTTGCCTACCAGATTCGCTTCAGGGACAAAACCCCAGAAACGACTGTCATTGCTATGGTCGCGGTTATCACCAATGACAAAATAGGCATCATCGGGCACGGTCCATTCACTTCTCGGCGGGGTGACGGGGTTGCTAAGCAGAATCTGATAATCACGATCACCTAACTGCTCATTCGCCAGTTGGCTGCCGATATTACGCAACGCATTATCACCACGATACTCACCTTCGATCTCGTACTTGATGAGCTCATCATTCACCCAAATCTGATGGCCGTCCACACGGATATGATCACCCGGTAGACCAATGATCCGTTTAATATAATCAATTTTTGGGTTTCGTGGGTATTTAAACACCGCGACATCACCACGCTCGGGTTTGCCTAAGGGCAGAATTTTATGATTCGTCACCGGCAGGCGCAGCCCATAGGTAAATTTATTGACCAAAATAAAATCACCTACCTGCAGTGTCGGCATCATAGAGCCAGACGGGATTCGAAACGGCTCGAACAAAAATGAGCGGATCACCAGCACCACTAACAACACTGGAAAGAACGAGCGGGCGTAATCGATCAATAACGGCTCATTTAACCGTCCTTTATCGATGGCCTTGCGGGTTTCTTTATCCAGCAAATTAGGGTCGGTGACTTCAGCCCAAGCCTTGGCACGGCGCTTGGCGCGCAGAAAAAAGAAATCCACCGCCCAGATAATACCGCTCACAAAAGTAGCAAGCACCAGAATTAATGTGAAATCCAAAATAAAACCCTTTATAAAATGCGGCCTGACCGCTTATGGCGGCCCTGCTGGTTATTGGTTGTCATTATCCATCTGCAGCACCGCTAAGAAGGCTTCCTGCGGCACTTCGACCTTACCTACCTGCTTCATGCGCTGTTTACCTTTTTTCTGCCGGTCGAGCAGTTTTTTCTTACGCGAGACATCCCCGCCATAACACTTGGCCAAAACGTTTTTCCGCAGCGCCTTAACATTAGTGCGGGCAATGATCTTACCGCCAATCGCCGCCTGTACCGCCACTTCGAACATCTGGCGGGGAATTAAATCCTTCAGGCGTTCAGCTAACTGCCGCCCACGGTGCTCGGCATTATCACGGTGGACAATCAATGAAAGCGCATCCACGCTCTCGCCATTGATAAGCATATCCATTTTCACCAGTTTGGAGGCATCAAACCGCACTAGCTGATAATCAAATGAGGCATAACCACGGCTGACTGACTTTAAGCGATCAAAGAAATCCAGCACCACCTCAGCCAAGGGCAGCTCAAACACCAACGTGACCTGACTGCCGGAGTACATCATATTTTTCTGTACACCGCGCTTTTCAATACACAGCCCAATCACCGCTCCCACATAATCCTGCGGGCAGAGAATATTCGCCTCGATAATCGGCTCGCGGATCTCGTTAATCTCAGGCACCGGGGGCAACTGCGATGGGTTATGAATCGGCAATACCCGGCCATCGGTGGTTTCAACCTCGTAAATCACCGTCGGCGCGGTGGTGATTAGATCAATATTGTATTCCCGCTCTAACCGCTCTTGGATAATTTCCATGTGCAAGAGCCCGAGAAAACCACAGCGGAAACCAAAGCCTAAGGCCTGCGAGACTTCCGGCTCGAAATGCAGCGCGGCATCATTCAAACGCAGCTTTCGTAATGCCTCCCGCAGATCTTCGTAATCATCGGCCTCAACCGGATACAACCCGGAAAATACCCGCGGCTGCATTTCTTTGAAACCAGGCAGCGCTGATTCAGCCGGATTTTTCACATCGGTGAAGGTATCGCCAACTTTGGCCGAATCAATATCTTTAATCCCGGCGATAACAAACCCCACCTCACCGGCAGCAAGTTGCTCCCGCACCAGTTTTTTCGGGGTAAACACCCCAACCTTATCCACGCTGAATTCATCACCCGTGCCCATCGCCTTGATCTTCATCTTCGGCTTAATCACGCCATCAACCACCCGCACCAGCGCGATGACACCAACGTAATTATCAAACCACGAGTCCACAATCAGCGCTTTTAAAGGCGCGTTTTCATCCCCTTGCGGCGGGGGTATCACCTGCACTAACCGCTCGAGCAAATCCTCGATCCCTTGCCCGGTTTTGGCCGAAGTTTCCACCGCATCAATCGCCTCGATCCCAATAATATCCTCGATCTCAGCCTTAACCCGATCCGGCTCAGCGGCGGGAAGATCGATCTTATTGAGAACCGGCATGACCTCCAAGCCCAGCTCAATGGCCGTATAACAATTAGCCACCGACTGCGCCTCAACCCCCTGTGAGGAATCTACAACCAACAAAGCCCCTTCGCAGGCAGCCAGCGAGCGGGAAACCTCATAGGAAAAATCCACATGACCGGGGGTATCAATAAAATTCAACCGGTAAATCTGGCCATCACGCGCCGGATAATCCAGCGAGACACTTTGCGCCTTGATGGTAATCCCCCGCTCGCGCTCAAGATCCATCGAATCGAGCACTTGCTCATCCATCTCCCGCTCCGCCAAACCATCGCAGCGCTGAATTATGCGGTCAGCCAGAGTAGATTTGCCGTGGTCAATATGGGCAATAATAGAAAAGTTTCTTATATTATTGATATTAATGGTGTTTTTTTCTTTGGTCATAAAAGCTATTGCTGAATGGGTGCGCAACAAGCTACGGTTAAACAGGCGCAGCAACACCGGCGTGACAATTATATAGTGTTGTATTGTATGGGTTTGCGCCGGTTTAATCCATCACCACCCCGAGATCGACGCACTCACACCAGCAAGCCGCTCTTAAAGCTGGGCAAACTAGGCCAGCTATCCGACCAAGACCGATGTCAAGTTATCGCCCAGGACGGATAGTTAGGAACAAGGGCTAACCTTGCTGGCGCATATGTGGAAAGAGCAGCACATCGCGAATGGAGGGGGAGTCGGTTAGGAGCATAATTAAACGATCAATACCGATCCCTTCGCCAGCGGTAGGTGGCAGGCCGTATTCCAAAGCGCGGATATAATCGGCATCGTAGTGCATCGCCTCATCATCGCCGGCAGCTTTTTCTTGCGCTTGTTGGGCGAAGCGTTCGGCTTGGTCCTCGGCATCGTTAAGCTCGGAGAAGCCGTTGGCCATTTCCCGGCCACCGATGAACAGTTCGAAGCGTTCGGTAACAAACGGGTCTGCATCTAGCCGGCGTGCCAGCGGGCTGACTTCAGCTGGGTAGTTGATGACGTAGGTGGGGTCGTGGAGTTTGTCTTCGACGGTCTGCTCAAAAATTTCCAGTTGCACCTTGCCTAGTCCGGCTGATTTGGGGATGTTTAGCCCTAACTTAGCGGCATAGGCGGCGGCGGTTTCGAGCCGGTCAATATCCTCACCGGCTAGTTCAGGATTGTATTTAAGAATCGCGTCACGCACGGTGATGCGCTCGAAGGGTTTGCTGAAGTCGTAGACCTGACCCTGGTACTCGATCTGCTGTGTACCGAGCAGGTCTTGGGTCAGTGAGCGCAGCATGTCTTCGGTGAGGTTCATCAGGTCATGGTAGTTGGCGTATGCCTGATAGAACTCGATCATGGTGAATTCAGGGTTGTGCCGGGTGGACAGCCCTTCGTTGCGGAAACTGCGGT
>DRZW01000082.1 GCA_011380105.1 Halothiobacillaceae bacterium | reverse complement strand
TGCCATTCTGGTGCGTTCGCGCGATGAGGCCGAGCTAATCCGCAACGCGCTTAACCAACGCAGCGTACCCTGTGTGTTTTTATCAGAAAAAGCATCGGTCTTTCAAAGCGAGCAGGCCGTGGATTTAAGCCGCTGGCTGGCTGCGATGCATCAGCCTGAGCGCGCCGATCTAATTCGCTTGGCGCTAAGCACCCGCAGCACGGGTTTGAGCCGTGCTCAGCTCATTCATTATCTCGAACATGAGCCGGCATTTGATCAAATCAGCCAGCTGTTTGTGCAGCTTAAACAAATCTGGGCTGAACAAGGCGTACTGGCGGCCATTTTAAAGCTGGTGCATTTTTTCGGATTAGGCGCACAAGAGAACGCCGAAGTCTCGCGCAGTGATGCCCGAATACTAACCAATATCATGCATTTAGCCGACTGGCTTAATCAGAAATCCGAGCAGATTGAGGGTCGGGCCGCTCTGATACAACGCTTGGAACAAGCCCGTGAGCATGATCCGGGGGAACAAGAACTGCGTTTGGAACAGGATGCCAATTTGGTGCGTATTATCACCATCCATAAGGCTAAAGGCTTGCAGTTTCCGGTGGTTTATCTGCCCTTTATCGCCGCTACCGGATTAAGCAATCATAAAAATGAGTTGCTGGTACAGACAGTTAATGGACAAAAACAAATTCAATTTAACCCAAATGATGCTGACTTAGAACAACAAAAGGCCGAAGAACAAGCTGAGGATATGCGTTTGCTCTATGTTGGCCTGACCCGTGCTGAATACAATATGACCATAGGGTTGGGCCCGGTAATTTCTGGGCGAGGTAAAGCATGGAACATGCAAAAAGGCCCGGTTGGGCGATTGCTCGGCTTAGATTCCGATCCGAAACAGGCTGAGAAAAGCTTTAAAGAGGCATTAAATAAACTTGGGCAACATACTGATATTAAAGTAATCGCATTACAGGACACCCCTGAATCACCCAGCCGCTTTACCCCCCAAAAAGAGCAGATAACCCCAACGGTACGCACCGCTTTGCCCCGTGATTTTAAACCCTGGTGGATTAGTAGCTTCTCTGCATTAACCGGACATAATCATCAGAATATAACCGCTCCAGAGGATGCACGTGCCGAACGGGAGGCAGAGCCGGATCCGGACTTAGCCCAGCCGCCTTTGAGTACAGCACCGTTAACCAAGCAACATGAAAAAGTCCAGAATCTGCCCAAAGGGGCGGCCATGGGCACGCTGTTGCACGATTTAATCGAGCGGGCTTTACTGTTACAACAAGAAAACCAACATCCGCGCACCCTTGAGCAATGGCAGGATTGGGTTTCACAAGCCCGCCACCTGCTAAAACCATCACAAAAAGATTTACAGAATACTTTAGCAATATGGCTTAATGATTTGTTTTTAATGCCTATTAAGACCCCAGACGGTGCGGTGCTGAGCTTAAATAAACTCACGCTATTCCAGACCGAAATGGAGTTCTGGTTTGCCTGTAATACTACCCACACCCGTGAAATCGATGGCTTATTACAGCAACATATCCATCCCGCACAAGCGCGCCCGCCGCTAGCAAATCATCAGCTTAACGGCATGATCAAAGGGTTTATCGATTTGGTGTTTGAATTTGAGGGACGCTATTACCTAATCGACTGGAAAAGCAATTATCTCGGCGCTAATACTGAGCACTACTACCCTGAACAACTCAGCCAAGCCGTACTCAAAGCGCGCTATGACCTGCAATACAGCCTATACACACTGGCTTTGCACCGTCATTTGGCTGACCGGATTATTAATTATGACTACGACCAACACTTCGGCGGGGTGATCTATATCTTTCTGCGCGGGATCTATGCCCACACCCACGATAACCCCTCCCACACGCCCGGTGTTTATGTCCAGCGCCCGCCTTGGGATTTGATTAATGCTCTGGATCGTGGTTTTGCTGATCAACCGGTGACTGTGACATGAGCGATCTATTCAAAACCACGATGCTCGAGCACAAGAGCCCATTAGACGATAGCCAATCCCTGTTTGACGTTCTGGATGCTTGGGTGGAAATTGGCTGGATAAACCGGCTTGATCGGGCCTGTGCGCGGTTTGTTCAGCAATTAGCGCCAGATAGCAGCCCCTTAGCGCAGCTCACCGCGAGTCTGGTTAGCCATCAAGCCGGTTCTGGGCATTTGTGCTTGGATCTTACTGCCTGTCTTGAAAATGCTAATTTCTTTTTGCGGATGCCTCCGCCTGATCAAACCACAGCGAGTAATGATCAGCCCATTACCCCGGCTAAATTGCTTGATGGAGTCGATACTGCGCGTTGGATTGAGGCGTTAAAACAATCCGGATTATTTACTGATGCACAAAATGCCAGCCCCTGGGTGCTGGATTTATCGGAAAATGACACCCAAGCTCGGGTTTATTTGCGCCGTTTTTGGCACATTGAGCAACAACTGGCAACCCATATTGCCGTCCGGCTCGCGGCTGCCCAACGCCCGCCAATAGAGCCACTGCGCAGTTTATTAGCGCAGTTATTTCCTGATGCCATCGCCAAACGAGCCGACGGTCAGAAACTTGCCTGTGCTACTGCTATGGCCAATCAGTTCACCGTTATAACCGGCGGGCCGGGTACGGGCAAAACCACCACCGTGGTGCGTTTGTTGGTGTTATTACAGGCACTCGCATCCGATGGTCAGTCGCTAAATATAGTGCTATGCGCACCAACCGGCAAAGCAGCAGCCCGCCTTGAGCAATCCATTCATGCCGCCCGTGCAAAGTTAGCCGAGTTGGATGATCGTTCAGGCACTTTGGGAGATCGTTGCTGGGCTGATATCGCCGAGCGTATCCCCACCCAAGCCCAAACCATTCATCGTTTAATTGGCCTGCGACCACAACAAGGCGCGCGCCACCATGCCCAAAATCCCCTAATTGCGGATGTGGTTGTGGTCGATGAGGCCTCGATGGTAGGGGTCGGCCTGATGGCTCAGCTGCTTGATGCCCTGCCAGCATCAACCAAGGTAATCCTGTTAGGGGATAAGGATCAGCTCGCCTCAGTCGAGCCGGGTGCCTTGCTCGGCGGACTATGCGAACAAGCACAGCGCGGTGCAAGTAGCCCGGAAATAAATCAGTGGCTTTCTAAGGTTGCCGAACTGCCCACCCCTGCCGGTGCGCAGGGCAGTCTATTTGCCGGTTCGGGGCTAACCGAACTTGATGATGCCATCGCCGTGCTGGATCAGAGCCACCGCTTTAACCAGCAAAGTGCCATTGGCAGGCTTGCCACAGCAATCAACCAAGGGCAAAGCCAGCAGGCTTTGGCGCTATTGCGCAATAGCAGGGATACCGATGTGAGCGTCGAATGGGTTAACAACGACGATAACTCTGCCATGCAGGCGTTTATAACCCAATGGAAACAACACCTTAACCCCTGGCTTGAGCTGATAAAACCAATGCAGGATCAAGGCATTAACCCCGATGATCCCGCCGATTGCCAACAATTGTGCAATCTGTTTGAACAGATTCGTCAATTCCAACTGCTCTGTGCCGTGCGGCGCGGTCCGTCAGGTACAGAAACCTTAAATGCACTGCTAGAGGCGCAGCTGAATGCCACCACGGCTGCAAATTTCCCTGGGCGTTTGATTATTGTCACCCGCAATGACCCACAGTTAGGTTTAGCTAATGGAGATATTGGCGTGGTGGTACCCGTTGTGCAAGAGGATGCAAACCCGCAGCAAACAGTATTAAAGATCGCTTTTGAAGCCGACAATGATGCCGGGGTGCGGTTGATTCACCCCAGCCGGTTACACCATTATCAGTCTGCATTCGCCCTAACCGTTCACAAAGCACAGGGCTCGGAGTTTGCGCACACAGCACTGGCATTGCCAGACCGTGCCAATCCAATATTAAGCCGGGAGCTGCTTTATACTGCGGTTACCCGTGCCCGGGAGCGTTTTTCTCTAGCGATTATCGGGCCTCAAGCAAGTAGGAACTCAACCGAGGTGGTTTTACGCTACAGTATTAATACGATAACCCGTCGGGATGGTAACCTCATCAACCGAATTGAACGTGCTTTAGCGGAATTAAGACCATGCGATTAAATCAAGATGATCACGGGCAGTTGTTTGTGGTGCGCGGCTTTTCTGAAAACCACGTTACCGTGAACGATGAGCAACTTAATCATGCTTTTCTACTGACACCTGAGCAAAAACAAACCCCGCCGATAAGCCGTTTTGATGCCCTCGATGCAACCGCCGCCGATTGGTTACTGACCGATAAGCCAGAGGTTATTATCGTGGCTACAGGCAATCAAACCCGCATGGGGGAGGCCCGGCTGGCGGCGACATTAATGCAACAGGGTATCGGCATTGAATATATGGATATCGGCGCTGCCTGCCGTACTTACACCGTGTTGGCCAGTGAACATCGCCGGGTTAGTTTATTGGTGTTGTTTGAGCACGGACAATAATCGGAACGCATCTTGAAAAACCGACTGCACAGTCCGATTGCTGTTTTGCGTGTTCGTTCTCCCCTCGTCTATCCTCTTAGATATGTCTCTTAGAT
>DRZW01000081.1 GCA_011380105.1 Halothiobacillaceae bacterium | reverse complement strand
CAATTAATAAGACGTCGTAAATGGCGTTCAGATGAGCAAACCGAACTCATGCCGGAATCAATCACCCTGGCTGAAAACCGGCTAATTAAACGCCTGATCGAACGCCAGCAACCGCTGGCGATTGATGAGCAGAACCGGAAGAAATTCACACCACTGCTCGATGAAAACCTAACCGCAAGAGCCGAAGACGGGCTTTTGCTTATTCCTTTAGCTCACCAGCAGACCGTGATTGCTTTTTTGGTGATTCAAGGCGACTGGCAATGTTTTGATCAAATGATCAAAGAATGGGAAAAAATACAGGCGCAGTTATCCTAAGAAAATCCACCTACCAATTCTGCGTAAACTTATTATTGAATATGCCATTCAACCCTTCCCCTTAACTTAGCGTTAACCATCACCTCCAGCAGCTTTGGCATTGTACATATCCGCATCGGCTTTTTTGATTAATTCATCAGCCTCTAGGCCATCCCTAGGGAATATCGCCACTCCGATCGAGCACCCCACATTAAGGCTGAGGCCATCAATTTCAAACGGCGCCGCAAGCCCTTTGACAAGCTGCTGGGAGACGGTGCGCGCGGCTTTAGGATCGGCATGGCCATCCAATAACACCAAAAACTCATCGCCTCCAAGCCTGCCGATAACATCGGTTTTACGCAGTCGTTCCTGCATACGACTAGCTACCTGACGCAACAGCTCATCACCCACTTGGTGGCCGTGAGTGTCATTAATAACCTTAAAACGATCCAAATCAATAAACAGTATCGCTGCCTCTCGCTGCTCACTGATTACTTGTTCAAGGCGATTAATGATTGCAAACCGGTTGAGCAGCCCGGTGAGTGCATCATGTTCGGCCTGATGCTTCAAATGCCGGTGCGCGGCTTTTTCTTGGGTGATGTCATTGAAGATATGAATTAAACGCTGGGGATGATTATCACCATCCCGCACCACGCTAACCGTTTGCAACGCAGGCATGGGCGGCTGATTGAGCCGGGCATAATTTAACTCCCCCTGCCAGCTATCATGGGTTTCAAGATGGCGGTTGATCTGGTCGACCTGCTGCTCAGGCTTTAGATTTTTTTCAGTTGTACTCAAAAAATTTGCTAATGGCTGTCCAATAGCGCGGCTCGCATCACAGCCGATGATCCGACAAAACGCCTGATTTACCCGGAGGACATTCTGGCACATATCGGTAATAATAATTGGCTCATGGGTGCCCTCAAAAACACTGGCGGCCAAGCGGAGTTCAGCGGCCTGTTCGCGCAGTGCTTTATTTTTTTCACCGAGTTCTTTAATCAGCGGGCCAATAGTACGGCTGGTGGCAATCGAACCGATCAGCATCAATACCACCACAGCCAAAACTGCCCAGGCCAGTTCAAGATAGGCCGGCTGATATAAGCTATGCTCCGGCAGCGCAACCATCAGCCCCCAGTTACTATCTGCCAGCGGGGCGTAAAAACGCACCCGTTTATCCGGGTTTAAAGCCGACGGGACGATGCCTGCCACATAATTACTAGCATCTGCAGACAACAGTCGTGATTCAATACCATCAATGACCTGGATTAAATCCGAGTCTCCTGCTTTTAGAATAAGATTGCTCGGCCAGTGCAGTAGACACTTTTCTACCTCTGACCCAAAACGGGTATCATCGGCCAGCATCGCGGCTATATCGCCCAAATAGAAAAAAACCACATCCACCCCAATTAATTGGTTTTCATCATCAAAAATTGGCGCTTGAACCTCAAGCATGGGGATTTCGTTAACCTTTGAGATCGCCGTGCGCGTCTCCCCAGGGGCTAATTGATAATCGACTTCCACCGAATCGGGGGATGCAGCCTGGCCGATGTGGGCAGTCACAGCGCCATCTCGTGCAAAGCGAATTAGGCCATGGGCCTCTTCACTCTGCGCTAGTGAATCAGCCAAACGGGGCTCGGTGTATTGCCGCAGTTCGGTTAAATCCCATTCACCGTTTAGATAACGCTCTAAACGTAGGCGAAGCTCCGTGCGACTGGTAAACTGCTGTGCCACCCCTCGATAGGCATCGAACCGATGCGCAAAGCTGGCCGCTTTTGCCTCAGTTGTCACCGCGGTGACTTCATTAATACCGTGACTAGCCGTCTGAAACAATGGGATGGCAACAGCTGCTGCCACCAGCGCACCGGTTAGCAGAATGCCGAATAAAACACGACGGACAATATATTTAGTCTGGGTCACAGGTTACAAAAAGCATTTAGGTAACGTCTAAATAAATATGAGAATCAAATAGGTATAAGGGAAAATCATCGGCGTTGGCGTAGATTACAACCCTGTATATCAAACCGCAAAGAGCGATAATAATTTTTTTCCACTTGCATACCCTTTGATCAAAGCTAGCTCAAATAAGGCAGTCAGACTAGCTTTCTGACCGATTAGACTCTCAGATACTCATAAAAAAACCCGTTAACCTGATCAGGCCAACAGGTTGGTTACTTTGCAAGGCATATCTGGCAACTAATCCTGCAGTAACTCGCGGCCAAAATAACCATCGGCCTTTTTCATCGCCATTGGCAGCATCGACTCAAAATCTTCAGGCAGGGATTGCTTTAACACTGGCTCGTTGGTGAGAGTGTCGGCCCACCTCGCCACTGTTGGAACCGCCTCCCAATCTACAATGCCGGTATCTTTAAATTGATAAAGCCGCTGGAATATCGGCCCATAGGCCATATCCACCAATGATAGCTGTTTGCCGGAAAAGTAAGGTGCAGGAGTGTTTCTAACCAAAAATCGCTCCAAGTGCGCTAATAATTTGTTTAGTTCAGCTTTCTTTTCTTCATGCACGCTCTGCTCTTTTGCGGTAAAAATGCCAAACATCGCCATCAAACAAGCAGAGCCAATTTCAATCCAAGCGCGCTGTACTGCCCGCGCGATGGGCTCAGTTGCCAGCATGGGCTCACCAAAGGTTTCATCAATAAACTCATTGATTACCGCTGATTCAAACAGAACGTTATCATCCACCCGTAATATCGGCACTTTGCCAAGCGGAGAGAGCTCTAAGAACCACGCTGGCGGATCGGAGAGATCTATAAAGGTGGTATCGAAGGGGACGTCTTTGTACAACAACGTAGCAACCGAACGTTGTACGAACGGACATAACTTAAAACTGATCAACTCAAGCTTCATCACAAACCTCGGGATAATAATGCACTACAGCTATAAAATAAGAACATAAGCTATTAGAATAAAGTCGTCATTGCAAACCTGTTGCCAATGGGAGCAGACATGAGTCAGTTGGAGGTACAAACCGGGGCCGACCAGACCCAGCGTCTTGATACTTGGTTGTGGGCATCGCGCTTTTTCAAAACCCGCAAACTTGCTGCTGATGCGATTGATGGCGGTAAAATCGAACACAATGGCCAACCTGCTAAAAAACGCGGTAAAGCCGTCCGGCCGGGCGATCGGTTAATCATTTCTAAAAAAGATCAGCGTTTTGAGGTTGCAGTGCGCGGTGTTTGCCCTCAGCGTGGCCCGGCTGTGGTCGCAGAACAGATGTACAGTGAAACCGAGGCGAGCATCGAGGCGCGCCGGTTGCGGGCCGAGCAACGACGTGCCGAACGCGCTCTGCATCCGCAGGGAAAACCCGCCCGTCAGGCAAGACAGCTATTGCGTGCATTGCGCGGCAAAACTGGTTAGAATTCCGGGCGCTGAGGCTCTTAAGCCTAGGTTTTGAAAATTACCAATCAAAGCGCTAGGAATGCAAATTACAACTGAAAAACCGACTGGTTGATTATCAAACCCTAAAGCTGGGTTGACAGCATTACTGCAGGCTCACTGGAGAAAACCCTCCTGCCTGAGGCAAAAAAGAATTGATTTCATAGAATTAAATTACATCAGTAGTGCCTGACTGCGAGTGCCGTTGATGTCAGTGTAAGCCAGCACAAAGCCCAAGGTACAATCCCGCACTTATCTCTTGCTTTGGTGTTATTCGATTTATGCGCGCCACACTATTAAAATCGCGCTTTTAAAATGCCATCTACCGTCATATAAAATAGTTGCGCAGGGTACCAATCTCATCAACGCTAATTGTTACCTCATCATGATTACCCAGATACTGCGGCGGATTTTGCCCAGCACCCACACCGGCAGGTGTGCCGGTTGCAATAATATCGCCCGGATGCAAGGAAATGTACTGGCTGATGGTAGCGATAATATCTGCGATATCAAAAATCATATTTGAGACTTGAGCATTCTGGCGTAACTCACCATTCACCCGGGTTTCAATTCGCAGCGCACTTACATCACTAATCTCATCAGCAGTGACAATCGCAGGCCCCATCGGGGCATAACCATCTAAGCTTTTGCCTAGAAACCACTGCCCATGACGGCGCTGTAAGGCCCGTGAGGAGACATCGTTAATCAAGGTATAGCCAAACACTGCATAAAGTGCTTGTTCTTTGGGAATATTGCGCCCGCCCTCACCAATAATAACTGCCAGCTCACCCTCGTAATCTGTAGTCCCGGTGGGGTCCTTACGAGTGTCAATTGTCGCCTCAGGGTGATTGACAGTAGTGTT
>DRZW01000109.1 GCA_011380105.1 Halothiobacillaceae bacterium | reverse complement strand
GTACCGGAGGTATAAATGGTTTTATAGCTATCAGGCTCCACTACACCACGCGAAATCATGCGTTTCAATACAGAGTTGGCGATGGCGGCAGCGTCATAGTCACGGTTCACAACTCCTAGGATCGAGTTGTCATGAGCACCTGAAAAATAGGGTTTATAATCAACATCTGCAACCATATTGAATTCTGCTTCCAGCAATGCAGAAGGGGCTTTGTATCCAGAGTTTGAGGTCGGCGCAGTAAAGGCCAAGCTGCGACCGCGAATATCTTCTATCGTATTAATTCCGGAATTAGGATGGGTTATGATCTCCATTTCATAACCAAAAGACCCATCTTCACGCGCCATCATTGTAAAGGGAACAAACCCAGCACAATTAACTGCGAGAGGGACAGAGCCTGTGTTAACACCGGCAACATGTAAACGACCGGCACGCATCGCTTCTACCTGAGCAGCATATGACTGAACTGGAAAGAACTGCACGCGCTTACCGGTTACTGCCTCCATATGTTTAAGGAAACCTTTCCAGACATCAACGTAAATAGCGGGATCTTCAACTGGGGTATAAGCAAATATCAAGGTTTTCGGATCAACCCATTTAGCAGGATCGGTGGGCGCGTCAGCAACCATATCTCCATCAGCATCGGTAAAACGCTGTGAAAGATCGCTAGCATTCACCGAAAAAGAAGCGGCAAGAGTCAATAAACTTGCAGCCAGTGAATTTCCAATTATTTTCAAAAACAAGCGCATATTGCACCCCATCTGTTGATTAAAATTGTGGGGTAGACTTTATTCACAGTGTGTGACGATTAGGTTTCAATTATGTGATCGTTTTATTACATGCCGTTTGTTTAATTACATGCCAAAGCACCTTGAGTAACCTCCACTTGTCCGCCCGGGATCCGCAACGCCTCTTGGCTATGCGCCGACTCACAAGGGCTGTCCTCGGTTATCCGCTCCTTCTGGCCATGCTCCGTGACTCTGATAATCACCAAAAGACGTAATTGGTTATCCGCACGCATCTCGTAGTCGATACGGTCAACTTCTCCATCGCAGACTTAATCTTGAATAACAACGCATCCGAGCAGCACAACTAGACCACCAAAACACGATTATTATCGAAACAACGCCCGGTCGATCTCAATTTAGTGTTCGACAAAGTCTAAAGCCCCCGGATAGCCAATCTGGCCTGATCTGGCTATATCCCGGCCAAATCATCAATCTCGCCTTAATAACTGTTTCAAGATAAGTTCGCCAAATAAACACTACAAATCATGCAGGATTTCAACAGCGTTTTGCCTTGCAGATTGTGTCAATCGGACTATATTAATTAGTGCAATAACATTCTTTAGGAGGTAACAATGAGAAAGATTATTGCTAGTGGTGCCTTAGCTCTAGCTGCGGCGCTATCCACAACTCAAGCTACTGCATTTACTCTGGGCGATCATTTCACCCTGCGCGCCTACACCGGGCAAGCGGTCGGTTTGGCACTGGGTGAGCACTTGAATGTCCAGCGCCTGGGCGTGGTGACGAATGACACCTCCATCTGCTCTGCGCTCAGCGGTGCGGTGGCTGGTGAGTTCGTAGCCCATAACCGGAAGGATGACGCCGTTCGCACGGTGGCCTTTGGCGATGCCGAAAATGTTAAGGATCAGATCGAGCCGCTACTTGATCAGCAAGCCATTGCGCTGCTCTTTGGCGGTCAGTATTCACCTGAAAAAAATGCTGAGTTGCTGAAGCCTACCTTGGCGGCATTAGCCGAAGCCGATTATCAGGGTCCTATATTGTTCCACTTGGCAATATGGGTAACGGATGTAGTTGAAAAAGTTGCCAAGCAAGACAAGGACATTGAAAAGTGGCTGGCTGGTAAAGATAACCTGATGGCGTTGACCGTCGACACCAAAAAGGGTAAGGCACTGGTGCATCAGGTTGCTGTGACCAAAGGCAAGCAGCGTTCCACCGGGATTGCACTGGAAGTGCCGATGGAGCAACACTGGCTGGATCTGTTCGTTGACTCCTTAAGTGATCGCTAAGCATAAGCTGAGTCGATCTCGATAAACGTTATCCTAAGTTCTTAGGTATTTCGCAAAGCGGCCTGAATCATGTTCAGGCCGTTTTTTTATACCAACTGTCGCTTCCGCTCGCCCAAAATCCGGGCTGCAATCCCAGTCCCCTGTGTCCCTGGCGGCCGCAGGATTCCTCACTACGCTATGAATAAGCGCATCGGCTCAAGGCCCAGTTTTCGCAGCTGCATATATCCGTCAATGGCGGCATCAAGCGTCTGCAAGCCGCGCTAGAGCTGCTGGTAAAAGTCGATGAGGTCATAATCGGTCGCGAAGCCTACCAGAACCCCTGGATGCTAGCCGAGACCGCCCGGCAGTTGCTGACCCCGGGCGAGATCATGCAGCTGCCGCCCGACGACAAGATCGTCATGGTCGCGGGTATGTGGATGAGGTCGTGGGGGATGAAAAGGGTTAAGAGCACCGAAAATTAAACGCCTTCCCTCAGCACCTTTTCAATGCTCTGACTCCAAGCAGCCTTGAAGGCCGGGTCCGTCGCAAATAGCTTGTACAATTCCAATTCCTCTTTCCTGCGCTGCAACATGACATCCTGCAGCATCTTTTCGAAGGCGAGTCCACGGTTGTATGGGTCGGTATTCGCCTTATACTTCTCTGTATAATCGGGATGGGACTGGATATTCTTCACCACACTAATGAATTTCACCCGCTGTTCTTCTGGCGTTGCGCTCCAACCCTGAAACCATTTTTCGTTAAAGCTGCGGATAATCTCGTCAAGAGTGTCCTTTTCCGGCTCGCCGTCACGATATCCTCTCGGGTTTGGGTTCTGAGGATCAAGCTCCGACTCGGAGGCATCGAGACCGATCTTATGATTCAGTTTTGTCCGCTCAAGCCCATAGGATGAAAGATCAACTGCCTCCAGCAATTCGTCCAACATATCTTGATCGGGGTCTTTGATTTGCAACTTGGGGATAAGAAATTTCAGGAACCAGAAAAGCTTCTCCCACGCCAAAACCTCGAAGGGCATGATTGCGGCCATCTGCCCATAGATCTTGACGAACTGCCGCGCCTTGATCTTAAAGTCGATCTTGTCATTTTCGGAAAGCTCGAGCTGCTGATTGAAACGATCTGCAGCCATGTCGATGAGCGGGCTTAGTGTCTGGGCATCTTCGCCTGCGAAATAACGGGTGACGAACTCTTCGACTTCGTGCCATTCGTATACGCCGACCTGGTCAAGCGAGCCCTTCAGCTCGTGCAGAACATTGACATCCGTTGCTGATGAAAGGGTCGTCACGGTGTAGAAGGGATCGAAGGCGGCCTTGATGTCGGCCACGTCGTTGAAGAAATCGAGGATAAAAAGATCCTCGGTCCGCTTCCCGAGTTTCGGCGCCGAACGGTTCAGGCGCGACAAGGCCTGCACGGCGAGGACATGCTGCAGCTTCTTGTCGACATACATCGTGGTCAGCTTTGGCTGGTCGAATCCCGTCAGGTACTTGTTGGCCACCACCAGCAACCGATAACTATCGTCGTCAAATCGATCCCGAGTGTCCGTTTCCGCAAAGCCGTTCATCTCGGCCTCAGTGTAGGTGACCCCATCCACGACCTTCTCGCCAGAGAACGCGATCAGCGCCTTAAACGGGTTGCCCCGCTCTGCCAGCAGCCTAGTCACGGCCTTGTAGTAGCGAATGGCGGCCTCGATGTTCTGGGTGACGATCATCCCCTTGGCCTTGCCGCGCAGTTTCTTGGGCTTCACCACCTGTTCCATGAAATGCTCGAGCATGATCTCGGCCTTGGTGTTGATCGTCTGCTGGCTGCGCTCGACATAGGCTCGCAGTTTCTTCTGGGCCTTCTTTTTGTCGAACAGGGGGTTGTCGGCAATCGACTTTTGGATCTCGTAATAGCTCTTATAGGTCGTGTAGTTCGCCAACACATCGAGAATGAAACCTTCCTCGATGGCCTGTTTCATGCTGTAGAGGTGGAAGGGCTTGAAGCTGCCATCCGGCTGGCGCTCGCCGAACTTTTCCAGCGTCGTGTTCTTGGGCGTGGCCGTAAAGGCGAAATACGAGGCGTTGCCACGCATCTTGCGCGACTGCATCGCCGCGAGGATTCGCTCCTGCGGGTCGTCCACGTCCGGGTCCTGATCGCCTGAACCGATGACTTGGTTCATCTTGTCATGGGCAAGGCCGCTCTGGCCGCTATGCGCCTCGTCGATGATCACCGCGAACCGCTTGTCGCTCAGATCGGCGATCCCCTCGATGATGAAGGGAAATTTCTGGATCGTGGTGATGATGATCTTCTTGCCGTTCTCAAGTGCCGATTTCAGGTCGGCCGAGCGCATAGCCGGGGCGACGATGTTCTTAACCTCCGAGAAATCCTTGATGTTCTCTCGCAGCTGCTTGTCTAGTAGCCGCCGGTCAGTCACCACGATCACACTGTCGAACAGCGGCTGATCCAGCCCCTTAGCACCCGGAATGTCTGGCTTGGCCGGATAGGTCTCAATCAGCTGATAGGCCGCCCAGGTGATCGAGTTCGATTTTCCCGAACCG
>DRZW01000176.1 GCA_011380105.1 Halothiobacillaceae bacterium | reverse complement strand
GGATTGGTTGTGTTCATACCCCCGTTTTAGTTGCTGAAATTTTGAGAACACGGTCATGAAAAGAACATTCCAACCAAGTAATATTCGTCGTAAACGCACCCATGGTTTTCGTGCCCGGATGAAAACTCGTGGCGGTCGAGCTGTTATCAATGCACGACGCGCTAAAGGCCGCAAGCGTTTGTCAGCTTGATCTGCCTACCGATTTTTGGTGGTGATAGAACAGCCAGATCCGGATTGCGAGCATGATCCGATCACAACAGGTGGTCGCGATTATGCCTTTCCGCGTTCTGCAAGATTGCTCAATAGCGCAGCATTCTCGCGTGTTTTTCAAAAAGGTAAGCGGATCCATACGCAAAGTTTAATGTTAGTGGCAGCAGCGAGTGAAGTGGGCGAGCCCCGATTAGGGCTAGCGATCAGTCGTCGGCGTGTCGCACGGGCGCATGAACGCAATCGTATTAAGCGCTTTGCTCGCGAGCATTTCCGGTTAAAAAGAAACAGCTTGCCTGATTGTGATCTGGTATTGTTAGCAAAAGCGGGTGTAGCTGAGCGATCGAATCAGCAGCTGCATCAGGAATTTGAGCAACTGCTAAAAAAGTGCGAGCAAAAATGCGTTGGATCCTGATCAAGTTAGTTCAGTTTTACCGGCTGGTAATTAGCCCTGTTCTGCCCCCATCTTGCCGTTTTTATCCCACCTGTTCCGAGTATACGATTGAGGCTATCAATCGACATGGTGCTTTGAAAGGAACTTGGTTAGCGATTCGCCGTATTGGTCGCTGCCACCCTTTTTGTAAAGGCGGCTATGACCCGGTACCCGGCACCGAAATAAAGCAACCAGATCAGGCGGATGTTGAAAACCAACGCTCTTCTGGCTCTGAACACAGCTGTTGTTCCATTGAAAAACGCGCACCAGCACGAGACTAGAACACCATGGAAAATCGTCGTTTATTCTTAATCGTAGCCTTGGGGTTAACCCTGATCCTACTCTGGCAGGCCTGGATTTCCGATCAGCGTCCTGACCCGGCAATTACAGAACAACAGGCATCCCAAGAATCAGTCGTCACGCATGACGATTTACCACAGCGTACTGATATTTTAGCGGATGATGACCGACCGCAAGTGCGTTCTAGTGACACTCCGGTTGGCGAAACCTCAGGTGTTAAAGCAAGCGGCTTAATTGAAGTTAAAACCGATGTATTTTCCATCCTGATCGACCCCCTAGGCGGCGTAATTCGCCAGGTGGATTTACTGGATTACCCGGTTGATCTCGATCAGCCGGACAAACCCACGCGCTTGCTGGAAGAACGTCCTGGTTATACCTATATTGCTCAGTCTGGTCTGTTGGGACAAAACGAATCGCCTGCACCTGATCATCATACGCAATATCGGGTGGATCAAACCGTTTTTGATATGGGTGATGAGGATACCCTGACCGTCCCGCTGTACTGGGAAGAAGACGGTGTTCATGTCACTAAAACCTATACGTTCACGCGTGGCAAATACCATGTTGAGCTGACTCATCACATTGAAAACAACAGTGATCAGCCCTGGAGCGGCCAGCAGTATCGGCAGATCACCCGCTCGGATACCAGCCGGGATTCATTTCTCCTCTACACCTATACCGGTGGGGTATACGCTGGGGATCCAATCGGTTCGGGTGATCGCTTGCGCTATGAGAAAATCGATTTTAAAGACATGGGCCGCAACCCGGTCTCAGAGCAGGTTACCAACGGTTGGGTATCGGTTATTCAGCACTATTTTATGAGTGCTTGGATACCAAGCGATGTAAATCAGATCAACAGCCTGTACTCCATGCAAAGCCAGCGCAGTGGCTTTCCGGTTTACACCCTAGGGATGATTTCCCCTAGCGTTGAGGTTGCACCACAACAAGAACGGGAATTAAGCAGTATTTTCTATGTTGGTCCTAAGGTGCAAAGCGAACTTGCAGCGTTGGCCGAAGGGCTGCAACTGAATGTTGATTACGGTATTTTCACCATTATTGCTGACCCGATCTTCTGGCTGATTAGCCTGTTCCATAATTGGGTTGGTAACTGGGGCTGGGCGATCGTGCTTACCACCATTGCGATCAAAATTCTCTTTTTATGGCCTTCGCACATCAGTTATCGATCCATGGCGCGGATGCGTGCGATAACGCCCAAGCTCAAAGCGCTGAAAGACCGTTATGGCGAAGACCGTCAGCGGCTCTCTCAGGAAATGATGAAGCTCTACCAGAAGGAGAAAATTAATCCTTTAGGTGGTTGTTTGCCGATTCTGATTCAGATTCCGGTATTTATCTCGCTGTACTGGGTTTTGGTGGAGTCGGTTGAATTCCGACAGGCACCCTGGGTGCTTTGGATACAGGACCTGACCCAGCGTGACCCCTACTTCATTCTGCCAGTGCTGATGGGGCTGTCGATGTATATTCAACAGAAACTTAATCCGGCACCGATCGACCCGATGCAGCAGAAAATTTTCAAATGGTTGCCGGTGGTGTTCATTCTGTTCTTCGCCTTCTTCCCGGCAGGCTTGGTACTGTATTGGTTTGTGAACAACCTGCTGTCCATCGCCCATCAAACCTACGTTACCCGTCGGGTGGAAAAGCAACTGGCAGCTCAGGGCAAAGCGACTGCCAAAGCTAATAAATAACCCTAACCAGACGGGCGGCTGCGTGCGCCGGTCATGATTGGTAAAAACCGCACGGGCTTGTCATCGCAGCCTGCGCGGTTTTTTTATATTCAGGGGATTAGTTTTATGTCAGATCACAGCCAGACCATTGCTGCTATAGCCACCGCCAGTGGCCGGGGTGGCGTAGGCATTATCCGTATTTCCGGACAACAGGTGCCAGCTATTGCCGAAACCATGCTCGGCAAGTTGCCAAAGCCTCGGTATGCCCACTACGGGCGATTTTATGATGCCCAAGGGCAGAGCCTCGATGATGGTATTGCGCTGTATTTTCCCGCTCCGCATTCCTACACCGGCGAAGACGTGCTCGAATTACAAGGCCACGGCGGGCCGGTGATTCTCGATGCGCTGCTCAAAACCACCTTAACGCTGGGCGCGCGCCTTGCTCGCCCGGGTGAGTTTACCGAACGGGCCTTTCTAAATGACAGGCTCGATCTTGCTCAAGCCGAAGCGGTCGCTGACTTGATTGATGCCAACAGCCAAGCTGCGGCACGGGCAGCAACCCGATCACTCACCGGTGGTTTCTCCAATCGGATCAATGACTTAAATCAAGCCTTGATTAATCTACGGATGTACATTGAAGCGGCACTGGATTTTCCTGAAGAGGAAATCGACTTTCTTGCCGATGAAACCTTGTTTGCGCAGATCACCGATCTACAAACCCAAATAAACGACCTACTGGCTCGAACCAGCCAAGGCGTACTGTTACGTGAAGGGATGCGAGTCGTTATTGTGGGCAGACCCAATGCGGGTAAGTCCAGCTTATTAAACCAACTGGCAGACGAACAACGCGCGATCGTTACCGATATTCCAGGCACCACACGAGATGTACTGCAAGCAGAAATTCAGATAGACGGCCTACCCATTCACATCATTGATACTGCTGGGCTGCGTAATTCACCCGATCCGGTCGAAGCGGAAGGTATTCGCCGTGCCTGGGAAGAAATTGACCGCGCCGATGCCATCATACTGTTAATAGATGACCAGATTGGCTTAACGGATGCCGACCGCCAACTTTTGTCTGCCCTGCCCGCAAAGCCGGTTATCACCCTACATAACAAGATTGATTTAACCGCCCGCAATCCCGGCTGGATAGACCAGCAAGAGCGCATCCTCGCGATTAGCGCCAAACACGACCAAGGGCTGGACTTACTGCGAGCAACGCTAAAGGACTTGGTTGGCTATCAACAACAAGACGAAGGCCAGTTTATCGCCCGCCGCCGTCACCTCGACGCCCTAGAGAGAGCTCAAGCAGAAATTCAACAGGCCAAAATCGCCCTAACAGACTTAGCTGCCGGTGAACTCGCCGCCGAATCCCTGCGCCGTGCACAGGCAGCGCTAGAAGAGATTACCGGCCGATTTACCGCCGATGATCTGCTCGGCGAGATTTTCAGCTCGTTTTGTATCGGCAAGTAAAACGGCCAAAAACACGACCAGCAGTTACTTTAACAAAGTTCGTTCTGCTTTCAGCTAAGTCTATGGGTTAATATTGTCCGCGACAACCCGGTTCAAAGGGTCAAATCCATCAACCTGGAGAACACAAACTGGACTTACTTGACCCTAAAACACGTCAGTACAGACTTAGGCATTC
The DNA here is from genome assembly GCA_011380105.1 of Halothiobacillaceae bacterium. GTDB lineage: Bacteria > Pseudomonadota > Gammaproteobacteria > Halothiobacillales > Halothiobacillaceae > Guyparkeria. Next base: position 305 of record DRZW01000176.1, on the reverse strand, counting down.
CGTAACTCTTCAAACTTATTCCGAGGCAGCCACTCAATCGTCAGTTCACTGCCGCAAACTTTTACAACGCCCTGGCTAGCGTTCGGTTTATCGTGTTTGGCACGATAAACCAGCAAGATGTCCAGTAGCTCCATCAAATGCTTTTTGAAGCCGGAATCATTCAATGATTCGTAATCAGCTTCCTCGAACTTCCAACGAGCATGATCGAGACGGTTATCATCGGAATCACTCAGAAAAAACACCTCCCCTGCTGCTCGATTATTAGCCAGATACTGTTCCGCCAAATGGTTGAGTCGGGTTTGATC
>DRZW01000108.1 GCA_011380105.1 Halothiobacillaceae bacterium | reverse complement strand
GCTCCACCAACACCGCGTCGCCATACACGCAATCGAGATCAAAAAAAATCGAGCTGTGCAGCAAGCGTTCCGGGTCGGGTTGATCAATCCACTCTGTGAAATAAGCCCGCCAAACGGAGATGGGCTGACGCCAGCGCTCGGTGATTGCCATTATCCCGCCTTTACAGTAAGTGTAACCACAGGCATCAAGCGCATCACTAACGCGCTGGGCTAGTGCTTGGAAGTATTCATCGTGTTGGTCTGGATCAAAATCATCAGCGAGGATCAATGCATTGTCTTGGTCGGTAACAATGCTTTGCTCATTGCGCGCCATCGAGCCGTTGGTCATATAGCAATATGCAACCGGTGGGGGGCCAAGCTCACGTTCGGCCAATTCAATGGCCCGGCGCATTAAGGCCCGGCCAATGGTAGACAGCGCACTACCGACCATCTGCGCGTTGGCATTATCCTCAACCAGTCGCACAAAAGCCGCGCGAACATCGGGCATAAGCCGTTCTAAGCCGCGCATATCCGCCTGATTGGCAATATTGGAGACCAGATACAAGCTGCTGCGGGTTTCGTAACGGATAATATCGGAAAGATGGACAATCCCTACCGGGCGGCGGCGGTGGAGAACAGGCAAATGATGTACATTCGCCCGCAACATCGCAAGCATCGCCTCATAGACGCTTTCATCAGAGCGAATGCAGATCAGCTTCGGGGTGGTGATTTTCTCTAAAAGACAATCAGATGCCAGTCCTTGAGCCAGCACACGAATACGCATATCGCGATCGGTGATAATGCCACTGACAAACCAGTCTTGTTTATCCTCCCCGATAAAAACCCGTGAGGGGTCGTCGCCTTCAACCGGTGGGCGAATAACCAACACGGCCGAGGCGTTTTCTTCGGTCATACGCAGCGCCGCTTCACGGACGGTTTGGTCTGCGGTGAGCAATAATGGCGCACGCGAGATTAAGCGCCGAACGCGGGTGACTAGCATGTCATTTTCTGCCTGTTGCTGTTCCACGCTAGCCTGTAGTGAAGAGCCGGACTCTTCGACAAAATCGGCGAAATAACCATCAATCTCGCAAAGATGGTTAAAGACTCGCTCGGGCACAAAATAGATTAACGAATCTTCAATCGCGGTGGCCGGATAGCGTACCTGTTGATTACGCAGCAGGCCGAAGTGACCAAAAATCCCCCCTTCTGAAAGCCGGTGATACAGCTCACCATCATGCCGGTACACCTCAACCGCCCCGGAACGGACATACCCCAAATGATGAATAGGCTCGCCAAACCGGGTGATTTCACTGCCCGCTTTATAATAGGCAATCTCAATACTCTGGGCGATCTCATCTAACTGCGTGTTGCCAAGTCGATCAAAGGGTGGAAAGCGTCTGATGTGATCACGGATTTCATTAACTTCAACAGACATGCACAGCCCACCTTTTCAATACATTTATGTGAATTAAAAATCACCGCCACCACCGGCACCACCGCCGCCGGAGCCACCATTTCCGCCGCCAGCACCACCGCCGGAACCACCAGCACTGCCAGCACCACCAAAGAGCTGATGCCCGCCCCAGCCACGCGGACGACGCTGATTAGGGAAAAAGCGATGCAGCGCCCAGAGCACCGTTAACGCCAGCACCGGCCAGAACAACAACGAGAGCAGCATGACATACACACCTGCTAGCAGCCAGCGCTGGCCGTGCCGGTCAGACCCCAGTGCCAACAGGACCAGACCCAAACCGGCAACTATCAGAATCACTTTTCCGGCCATCGGCACCGGCGAGGATAGCCAGAACTCCAGGTCAATGAGGTTTATGCCCGACCTCGGAGCGCTGATCGGATTGGCTGGTGTGCCATACGGCCCGGCCTTAGCCATATTCAGCATAGCTTGGGCAGCAATCTCGATGCCATCGGCAAACTGCTCATCGGAAAAGGCCGGCAACACCCGCCTATCCATCAAAGCTTGAATGTGCGGGCTCCAGGTCTGGTGATTCCAGCTATGGCCGGTCTGCATCCAGGCATAGCGATCTTTAACCCCGAGCAGCAAAATCAAATCCCGTCCACCGGGGCGATCGTTGTCATGGAAAGCCGGCTGCCATTTGCGCAGCCAGCGCTGAGCAAGCTGCTGGTAGTTAAGCTGTGCCGCCCCAAAATGGGCTTTACGCTCAAAGGTGACAATAAACACGGCAACACCGTGCTCATCGAAGGCACGTTGCTGGAGCTGTTTAATCCGATTACGAGCAGAGTGATCCAGCACCCCGGCCTGATCAGATAACCAGGGCTTTTCCGCTGGCGGATCGGGGATGCTAACCGATCCGGCCTGCGTGGTCTGCCACACACAACCAATCACAAAGGCGATTAAGACCGATTGAACACGCTGCATCACTGCCTCCTTGCCGAGATACCCCCAAGCGTCGGTTGCTACTCAGGGATGGAAAACGAGATATAATTCACGTCGGCCATGTGCATGTGCCGGACATCAACAGCCATTTGTTAAGCAAGTATAACCCCAGATTATTCAAGGTTTCATGCCCGGCCTCTTCTCATTGCTGTTCCATTTCAGGGTGCTGCTCGACATCAGCCGCCATTGAGCGATCCACCATTTCGATATGAATCCGACCATCATCGCGCTCCAAGCGTAGCTGTATCTGCCGATTGTCGCTGTCATCATGCTCGGATTCATGCACCAGATGCATAAACAGCTCTTCTAACGCCACCTCCAGCTTGAATAGCTGCTGCGCTGAAATCGCCGTTGAGCGGGCAAATCCGCGCAAACTGCTGCACAGCATCCAGATTATCGCGTTGAGCAGCAAATTGCCGGCGTTTTAACGGCCGGGGGCGCAGATTGAAGAATAGGCTCATCAAAACGGCCATGGTGCCACTTGTGGCAATGCCATTACCGAAGTACGAGGTCATCGAATCGGGAATCAGGTTGGGGAAAAACAAGTCATTGAAGATAAAGCCGACGGTAAACGCCACCCCGATAATCAGGCTGTTTTGATAATCAAAACCATTGGTGGCACAAAGACGGATACCGGCCACAAATAACAATGCCAGCAACACCAACAAAAACGCACCAAACACCGGGCTAGGTAAGGAGATCATCAGCATATTGAGCTTGGGCATCAACGCGAGTATGATCATTAACCCGGCAAAATAATAACCCACCCGCCGGGCGGCCATGCCGGTTAACTCAACCGATGAGACCCCAATGCCATAGGTGGTATTAGGCAATGTGCCCAAAGCACCGGAGAGCATATTGCCCACCCCATCGGCATACAGCCCGCCACGCACGCTGTCGTAGTCAATCTTGCGTGGTTTTTTATAGGAAGCCCTTTGCGCGACCATGGTATCGCCGACCGATTCCACCGCACCGACTAAGGTGACAATGGCAAAGGTAAGCCAGACACTAATCCAGGCCGGAGAAACCTCCAGATTAAACCCCGGCCATTCAAACGGCGGCAGGCCAAACCAAGCGGCCTTGGAAACTTTAGAGAAGTCAGTGATGCCAAATCCAATCGCCACCATAACACCAAACCCCAGCCCCAGTACCGGGCTCCACAGGCGCAGCACGCGATTGCCCATCACCGCAATCAGCAGGGTCAGCAAGGCCACCGCCATCGATGCCAGCGCACCCTCATATTCGCCCTCACCTAGCATCATATTGCCCGCAGTCGGCAAAACCCCAAGCACCACTAACATGATTACCACAGCACTGACGGTGGGCGTAATCACCCGTCGAAACGCACCTAAATAACGGGCGAACAATAATTGCACCGACGCGGAAATTACCGCCATCGTGGCAGCCAATGCCATGCCACCGAGCAGCACCGCCTCAATCCCCACAGCAAGGTAGGCTGTGGAGGTACCCATAAAGATCAAATAGCCCGAACCAACCGGCCCGATGCGCCGAACCTGCTCCAGGGTTGAGAAGGCGCTGGCAATCAAGGCGGCAAAAATTATCCTTTAGTTCATACCCGTGGCCATATCAATCGAGCGGGCCAACACCAGCGGGGTGACAATAATCGCCGGGGCAACCAGAAACAGGGTTTGCAGGGTGCTGATCAGGCACTTGCCCAGTGACGGTCGGTCTTCAACTTCGCAGACGACCGTGGATTTTGGCTCAGCGGTTTGTGGCATGCCTTATTCTCGTTTTGGGCTGCAAAACCGCCATTGTAAAGGCCATAACGTTGAGGAAACCTTGGAAATAAGACCCTGCGAGAACGCAATTACACAGCTAGATCACGCTTTTTCATTTCTTATGCTTATTATGTGCTTATACAGACCACTATAAAAAACAACCATGCAGCACCAATACGCGTTCACGCTCATTGAACTGATCTCAATGATCCTGATTATCAGCATTCTTGCCGCTGTTGAACTGCCGCGTCTGATTTCTTTGTCGGATGAGGCCGAACAGGCTGCACTACAACAACAGGCCGAGGCACTGTTATCACAAAACCGCATCAATATCGCTGCCTGTAAGCTCGGCTCTGATCAATGCCTTGATATTACTAGCAGAGGCTCTCAAGCCTGCCAAGATGGGCTAAACAACTTTATGCCCACGCTCAATCAGGATCGCTATGAGGT
>DRZW01000135.1 GCA_011380105.1 Halothiobacillaceae bacterium | reverse complement strand
GCGCTCACCGTAGTAAATTAAAAAATACCCAACAAAAGCGCGAAGGGTGGTGGCAGAATGCGGTGAACCAGTAACCTTTTGGCCATAGCAGGATTAACCGAGGTTGTCAGGTGAGTACCGATTTTGAACGTTTAGCACAGTTTCCCGGCAGTGGCTGTGAAAAGTATGATCGCCGGGCAGCCATTTTTGGGCGCGAAGATGTTTTACCGTTGTGGGTGGCCGATATGGATTTCCCCGCTCCGGATTTTATCACCCGTGCGCTCGAACAACGGCTTAGCCATCCGGCATTTGGGTATGTTAAACCCGATCAGCGCTATTTTGATGCGATAACCCATTGGCTCGAATCGCAACACCACTGGAAACCCAAGCCTGATTCCATTGTACCGGTGGCAGGCGTAGTGCCGGGTATGTCGATGGCGATTAATGCTTTCACCCAAGTAGATGAGCCAGTTATCATCCAGCCACCAGTTTATTTTCCTTTTTTCGGTGTGGTTCAGGATAACGCCCGTCTCTTACTACAAAACCCCTTGGTTTTAAAAGCGGGTTTTTACCGGATTAATTTTGAACAACTCGAAGCCCAAGCAGCCGATGCCTCGATGCTGCTGTTATCTAATCCGCATAATCCAGGCGGGCGGGCCTGGAATGCAGATGAACTCGCCCGCTTGATTTCCATTTGCAAACGCCATGATGTGTTGGTGGTTGCTGATGAAATCCATATGGATTTAACCTATGAAGGTGTGGTGTTCACGCCCTTTGCCAAGGTGGCCCGCGAGCAGGGTTTTACAAACTGGATTATGCTCACCGCGCCTGGTAAAACTTTTAACACTGCCGGTATTGGTGGTGGCTATGCAGTAATTGAAGATGCTCGCTTGCGCAAGGCGTTTTGTAAAGAAAAGCAGCGCTGGCACTTAAATGACACCACGGTTTTCTCTCAGATCGCGCTTATTGCCGCCTATGAGCAGGGCGGGTCGTGGCCGGGCGAGTTAATGCAGTTTATCGCCCAGAATCGTGATCGGGTTGAAGCCGCCCTGAAGGATACACCCATTGATGTGTTAACCGCCGAGGCGACTTACCTGTTGTGGCTAGATTGTCGCAAATTGGGTTTTTCTGATCCCGCCACCGACCCACAAGACTTGGGTTTACAAAACTTTTTCATTGAACAGGCCGGATTGGGGTTAAGTCAGGGGATTATTTTTGGTGAGCCGGGGCGCGGGTTTATGCGTCTTAATTTAGCGACACCTAGCCGGATTATTGATCAGGCTATGACGCAGTTACACCGAGCACTGTCTGAGCTTTAAGTAAAGTGTTAGGTTCTTTTGATAACTTTATGTTTTGAAAAATAATAAAAGAAATGTAATAGCAGATACGGTGGGTGTGGTTTTTTTCGGACTCTTTGGCGCAGTCGAGTGGTAAGGCAAAGATGCTGACTAGTGTTGAGTTTAATGGCCAGCAGGAAGAACCCGTTGAGCTGCGGTGGGATGATGCGCTGCCTTGAATAGTTCTGGGGCAGGGGTGCGTGTACTTGCCTTTGGTGATGATTATCAATTGGCCAGTATTCAGTCGGGTAGTCCGGCAGTGGTAATTTCGATCTGCCGGGTGAACCTATGGACTTGCAGGAAATTACGCAGATGATGCTTCAGATATGCAGGGTAAGTAACCACGCCTGAATATGTTCCAGTTTTACAGCCGTGGTGTGCCGGGCATGCCGCGGCTTTTTTTGTGTCAGGACGGTTTAGAATTCGGGCTTTTGCCTGCAATTATCTGGTTTTAACATTACAATGAAAGTTTTTTTAAAGAGGTAAGTTTTTGTGTGGCAGGAATATTTATTGTTTTTGGCCAAGGCTATCACGGTAGTGGTAGCGATTGCGCTAATTGTGGGTGTAATCGGTTCGAGTATCGTCCAGGCTCGTGCGGATCAATCAACGCGCAAGCCGCCGATTCGTATTCGCAAAATTAACCAGGAGATTGAAGAACGCGCTGAGGCCTTAAAAGCAGCGTTTGCTAAACAGCCGCAGGGAGCTGCTGCCCGGTTACGCCAAATATGGCAAAAGTGGGTTTCTCGCCGATCTGAAAAAGCACTCAGTGCAGAACAAACCCAAAAAGACCGATCTCGGAGCAAACCCTCTGATTTAACCGAGGTTGCTGTTGAGCCTTCTGAGGCGGATGCGGACACACAAGCGGGCACAACAACGGATCAACAGCCGAAATCAGAACCGGTCAATTCAGACCGTGAGCGGGTGTTCTTACTTCGCTTTGCCGGAGATATCCGCGCCTCGGCCGTCGACAGCCTCCGTGAAGAAATTACCGCTGTGCTGCAAATTGCCCGCCCCAGAAAAGATCGGGTGTTACTGGTGCTCGACAGCCCCGGTGGGGTTGTGCCCGGTTACGGATTAGCAGCCGCACAGTTAACCCGCCTGCGTGATGCCGAGATTGAACTGACCGTAGCGGTAGACCGGGTAGCGGCCAGTGGCGGCTACATGATGGCGGCGGTCGCCAACCGCATTGTTGCCGCGCCATTTGCCATTGTCGGATCGATTGGTGTGGTGGCACAGCTGCCGAATATCAACCGGATGCTGAAAAAACACGATGTTGATATTGAGCTACACACTGCCGGTGAATACAAACGAACCCTCACAATTCTTGGCGAGAATACTGACGAGGGCCGCGAGAAATTTAAACAGGATTTAGAACAAACTCATGCCTTGTTTAAGCAATTTCTCAGTCGTTACCGTCCGGGCTTAGATATGGATAAGGTCGCCACCGGTGAGCACTGGCTGGGTCAAGATGCGCTGGCGCTAAATCTGGTCGATGCCATTGCCACCAGCGATGATCTGATCTTAGCGGAGGTCAATCAGGCTGATGTTTATGAATTAACGCAACCTGCGAAAAAACGCGGCTTGTTGGGCAAGTTGAATGCCATCGCGCAAAGCTGGCTGAGTACCTGGCACAAAGCCTGATTGCTTTAAGCGCGCGCCATGAAGAATCACAATCATTCACCACAACTGCCTAATAATCCTCTTACTCGCGCAGTGGTTCAGGAAAACCGTGAGCCGATAACTATTGGGCAGTTTATCTTGCCGCTTATTTATGCCTTGCTGGCCGCATTATTGGTTTGGATGGCATTAATGCTCCATGAACAGCGCGAGTTTCGCGCTGAGATGGAAGCGCAGATGGGTGAGTTAACCGAAATACGCTCGAAAATTGAGGGCGATGTAAACCGGGTGGCACGAGCAGCTCAGGTACTCGGCAGCATCCTGCGCGCCCGAGGTGGGATTGATGATCCGAAAGCCATTCGTGACGTTAGCCAGGAATTACTCCGTGAAAACCCCAGCGTACGAAGCTTTACCTTAGCGCCGAATAATATCGTCACCTTACAGATACCCGAACACGGCAATGAGGTGCTTTATGGGCGCGATATAACCCAATTGCCCGAGCAGGGTGATCATGCCCATGAGGTTATGGAAACCGGTGAGCCAAGTTTAACCGGGCCGTATGAGTTGGTGCAGGGTGGGGCAGCGTTGATTTATCGGCGGCCGGTTTTTATCAGCACCGCCGAGGATGATCATTTTTACTGGGGGCAGATTTCCACGCCTATTTCTTGGGATGCATTGTTAATCAACGCCGGTGCGATGAACTATATCGACAACGGCCAGATGGCCATCCGCCGAGTGGGTAATTCTGGGTGGATGACCGGCAGCCCGGAGCTGTTTCACCACCCCGATGCGGTGCGCCAAACCATTAACGTTTTAGATAGCCGCTTTGAAATAGCCATGGCACCACGGGTGGAATTGAGCCTGACCAGTGCTATTAACCCAACCATGGGGGTTATCATGGGCCTGGTGGCGGTGTTTTTATTCTGGCACACCTGGCATCGGCAGAAAAAAAACCGCTCCATCCACAAATCGGAAAAGTTGCTCAACGAGGTAATGGTGCACATGCGCGATATCGTCTTGCGCGTGGATGCCAATGGCATTATTGAGCTAGTTAACCCGGCTTTTGCGGATGTCACCGAGCGTCCAGGACAACAGATAATTGGCACGCCTTGGCTGGATTTGCTGGTGGCGTCGGATCGAGATTTGGTGGCAGCGCGTATCGAGCAGATAATTGGCGATAAGCGCGAGAAAAATAACCCGGAACAATATGAATTAAGCTTTTCGATTCTGGGTGCCGAGGAACGCGTTTTACCAGTGCGTGCCCGGATTACCCAGGCATTGAATCACTATAAAGAACATGATGGCTTTATTATATTGCTGGAAGACTTAACCGAGCAACAACGCCAAGAGCAGGCAGACCACCTCGCCGCTGCGGTTTTTGAGCACACCAGTGATGCCATTGTGTTTACCAACCGCCAGCGTGAAATCCTCGCGGTAAACCCCGCTTTTGAGCGCTTGGTGGGCCAATCGCGTCAGCAATTACTCCATACCCGCTTAGAGCAACCGCGGCCAGTTGATAGTGCGCGGCTGCAAATCAGACGCGCCCTGCGAGATATTCTCATAGACGGCCACTGGCGCGGGGCGATAAAATCGGTGCTGCCCGATGGCAGCACCCGTGTGCTGCAGTGGAATATTGATGCCATCTGTAACGAGCAGGGTCGGATTGTTCGCTTTGCTGC
>DRZW01000128.1 GCA_011380105.1 Halothiobacillaceae bacterium | reverse complement strand
CCTTTATTCACCAGCCCTGGCGGATGCCGAAAGCCATGCAAAACCGCTGCGGGGTGTTGATTGGGCAGGATTATCCCGCACCTTTGGTAGATTTTGCTCATGCCGCCCGCCATGCCCGCGCCCAAGTTGCCGATTGCTACCGAAGTGAGCAGGCACGAGCTGAGTCACAGCGGGTGTACGCAGCATTAGGCTCACGTGACAAAAAACGCCGCCGTCAGCCACGTCCAGCGGCTAAAGCAGCCAGGCGCGATTCGCATCAACAGCTTGATTTATTCTGATGGGACGCTCGGCGCACCGAAAACCCTTTTTGCCTGAAAAGACCTGCCCGGTCTGCCAGCGCCCGTTTGCATGGCGCAAACGCTGGGCGAAAAACTGGGATACGGTTAAATATTGTTCCAAGCGTTGCCGCAGCCAGGCGCGCCGATCCGGAGAATCAAGCAAATGACGCGGCGCATGATTTTTATCTTTGGCGATCAGCTTAATATGGATAGCGCGGCACTAACCACCGCCGACCCGAAGCAAGACGTGGTGGTCATGGCCGAGGTAGCATGGGAAGCCCAGCGGGTGTGGTCGCAGCAGACCCGGATTGTGCTGTTTTTAGCGGCGATGCGGCATTTTGCCGACAGGCTTAAGAAATCGGGTTGGCAGGTGGATTATCACGCGCTGAGCACCGAGCCGCACCCAGATGAATGCCCGGATTTGATTACTGCTTTTTCTCAAGCCATTCAACGCCACCGCCCTAAGCTGCTTTGCTGGGTGCAGCCGGGTGAATATCAGATCGCGCAGGATATGCGCGCATTAGCCGAGCAAAGCGGTTTACCGTATCAGGAGCAGCCCGATGAGCATTTTCTAGTCACGCCCAGTGAATTTGCGCAGTGGGCGCAGGGGCGCAAAACCTGGCGGTTAGAGCATTTTTATCAGGCTCAGCGCAAGGCGAAAAACATCTTGATGACAGCGCAGGGCAAGCCAGTGGGCGGGCAGTTTAATTTTGATGCCAAAAACCGCAAAAGTTTTGGCAAACAAGGCCCGGGGCTGGTGCCTAGGCCAGCGTCATTTGCACCCGATAAACTCACCCGTGAGGTGATTGAAATCGTCGCTGCGCGTTTTGCCGACTTTCCTGGCAGCCGCCAGAATGCGCTGGAATACTTCGACTGGCCGGTCACCCCGGCGCAGGCAGAGACGGCGCTGGCGGATTTCTTCACCCACCGCGCCTATCTGTTTGGTGATTTTCAGGATGCGATGTGGACCGACCAGCCTTATCTATACCATGCCCGTATCTCGGCGGCCTTGAATCTGAAGTTGCTCAACCCGTTGAATGTCATCCACCGTGCCGAGCAGGCCTATCAGCAGGGCGAAATGCCCTTGGCCGCTGCCGAAGGGTTTATCCGTCAGATATTAGGCTGGCGGGAATATGTGCGCGGGCTTTATTGGTACAACATGCCCGAGTATGGGCAGAAAAATGCCTTGAATGCCCAGCGGCCACTGCCCGAATTCTACTGGAGCGGTCAGGTGGCAGGCGAGCCCATCCCCATGACCTGCTTGGATCAGAGCATCGGGCAAAGTTTACGTTACGGCTATGCTCATCATATTCAGCGGTTGATGGTCATCGGATTATTCGCCCAGCTTATAGGGGTGAACCCAGCGCAGGTGCAACAATGGTATCTGGGTGTTTATGTGGACGCCGTTGAATGGGTGGAGCTACCCAATGTGATGGGCATGTCGCAATATGCCGATGGTGGCGTGATGGCCAGCAAACCCTATGTCGCCTCCGGTCAATACATCCGCAAAATGAGCAACTATTGCCAGCATTGCCGCTTTAACCCCGCACAGACCACCGGCGAGCAGGCCTGTCCATTTACCACCCTCTACTGGGATTTTCTGCTACGCCACGAGAAAACCTTCGCCCGCCATCCGCGCACGGCACTGCAATGGCGGCATATTGAAAAAATCCCCCCGGCGCGTCGCGTGCAAATCAACCAAGCCGCCGAAGAGGTGCGCGAACGTTACGCGCCCAATATTAGCAATGCTCCAAATAGCCATTTAATTTAAGGTACGTTCACCTTACGGGATATGAGCGTATTGCATGCGAGATTGTATCCGCTCGATGCGTGCTTGTAACTGTGGACTGGCGGGGTTTTTTTGGTAATAGCGTGGGTTGGGTAGCATGGCGGCGAGGTGTGCTGCTTGTGCGTTGGTGAGTGCAGCAGCCGGGCGTTGGTAGTAGTGCCACGCGGCCGCTTCAATCCCAAAAATGCCTTCTCCCCATTCGGCGAGATTTAAATACAGTTCCAGAATACGCTGCTTACTCAACCGGCTTTCGAGCATGTAGCTCAACGGGTATTCGAGTAATTTGCGGGTTAGGCTGCGGTTTTCGGAGAAAAATAGGTTTTTTACTAGTTGCTGTGAGATAGTCGAGCCACCCCGGACAATCCGTTTGCTTTGCCAGTTGGCACGCATGGCATGGCGGGTTTCGATCCAGTCCACCCCGCGGTGTTGCATAAAGCGGGCATCTTCAGAGGCAATCACCGCTTGTTTTACCGCTGTGGCGATTTGATCATATTCAACCGGCTCCCAGTGGGCGGGTTGTTGGCTGTGGGCTTCATATCGGCTGATAAATGCGCTAGTACCGGGGTTGTGAGACGCAAGCGCCCAAATTTGCGCGTAAAACCACCACCCGCTGAGCAAAATCGCCAGTAGCAGTAGGCTGGTGATGACGGCGAGCACGGATTTGATCGCCACCGGTTTATTCCGCGAGTTGACGGGCCTGCGCCAGACGTTCGGGGCTGCCAACATCCAGCCACAGCCCAGTGTGGTGGGCTCCGCAGCCTTGCCCGCCGGCAATAGCCTGATGCAATAGTGGACCAAGCGGAGCTGGGGCGATGGGCAATGGGGTGAACAGTTGCTTGCGGAAGATGCCGATGCCGCTGTAGGTGAGCCTGTTTTCCCCGGTGGGTTTTAATAAGCCCTCGTCTGTCAGCACAAAATCACCCGATGGGTGGTGTTTGGGGTTATCGGCCAGCCAGAGTTTGAACGCGCAGTGCTCGGGTAATGCGCTGAGCAGGTCTTGATAATCGAGATCGGTGAAGACATCGCCGTTAATCAGTACAAACGGGTCGCTTAAATGATCCAGCGCGTTTCTCACCCCGCCGGCTGTTTCCAGCGCCTGTTCGGCACAGGTCCCCTCGTTGGTGTAGGTGATCTTTATCCCCCATTGTTGGCCATCGCCCAGCGCGGCTTTAATTTGCGCGCCCAAGTGCGCGGTGTTGATAACCACCCGGTGAAATCCGGCTTTTTGTAATTTCTCAAGGTGGTGAACGATCAGGGCTTTGCCGCCAACGTCAATCAGCGGTTTGGGGGTGTGGTCTGTTAAAGGCCGCAGGCGCTGGCCGCGCCCGGCGGCCAAAATCATCGCTGTGGGTGTGTTCATGCTGTTTTTTCAGGTGCGAAGGGCTCGATTATATCCCTTAGCGGGGCGAGTTCGGGCACGCGTGCCAAGGCGTGTTGCAGGTGCTGGTAGGTCAGCGGTAAATCAGCAAGATAACCATGCTTTTCATCGCGTTGTGATAAGCGCACAAAAATACCCAGCACCTTTAGATGGCGCTGAACGGCGATCATGCCCAGTTGATGGGTGAAATCGGCAAATGACCCGGTAAACAGGCGCTGTTCGCGCACGGAATGATAAAAACGTTGTTCGGCTTCATTCACCAAAGCCTCAGGCCAGTCGATGTAGCTGTCGCGCAGTAGTGAGATTAGATCGTAGCCCAGCGGTCCGGCGATGGCATCCTGAAAATCAATCATCACCCAGCGATGTGCTGGATCCTGTGCCGAAGGGCGTTGCATTAAATTGCGGGAATGATAATCGCGGTGGACAAATACCGCAGGCAGGGCGGCCAGTTGGGTGCACAGCCAGTCACAGCGTTCAGCAAAGATATCGGCGCTTGCCGCCTGCCAGATTTTTCCGCTTTGTTTGCAGCGATACGGCAGATACCAGTCGGTGAATAGGCTGATTTCGCGTTTAAGGGCGCGTTTGTCGTAAACAGGTAGGTCTGTGATGCTAGCCTTGGCGACATCAACCAAAAGGTCGGTAATATGCAACAACGCCTGGCGGTTTACCGTGGGGCCGTGTTTTGATACCAAGCTGTATAGTGTGGTGTCGCCTAAGTCTTCTAAAAGTAGAAAACCCTGCTCACGGTCAAAAGCCCAGAGCTGCGGTACCGGCAATTGCTCGCGGGCGAGATGCTGTAAAATTCGTAAAAAAGCATCGACGGATTCTTTTTCGGGCGGCGCGTCCATAATAATGACACTGCCGTTTTCCGTCTGACCACGTAGGTAACGCCGATGGCTGGCATCAGCGAAGGCAATTTTCAAATCGGTGCCATCAGGGCAGTGCGTTTTGAAAAAAGATCGGGCTTGGTCGAGACGTGAGTCGGTCATAAAGCGTTTTCTATCCGGGTCGGCTGACGTAGTATAAGTCTACAGAATAAAACCAAACCGGCCTGCCAAACAAAAAATCATGCAGCAAAAGAGGAAAATGCAGATATCGGTTATTGGTGCGGTTAAAACCATCAAGGAATTGTGCCAAGCGCCGCCAAACCTAGGGCTGACCTTAATCGCTCCGAACCTGAATTTTCTCTTTTCCTCTAGTCTGATCTGGATTGCTGCTAGGCTGCGCTTGGGCGAGGAT
>DRZW01000163.1 GCA_011380105.1 Halothiobacillaceae bacterium | reverse complement strand
GGATTAAATCAGATAACGCAGATAAATGATGCTAACGTGCGCGCATTTATCCGTGAACAAATGAAAACCGGGCACGCTGCCAGCACCGTGGCACGCCACGTCAGTGGTTTACGCCGTTTATTTAAGCTGTTGCAAGATGATGGCATCAACATCCCTATCCAACCGGAATTAATTCAGCCGCCACGCCACCAGCGACGACTGCCAACGGCACCGGATGCCGACTCCTTAGCGCGTCTGCTCGACCAGCCCGATGAAACCCACGCTGACTTAGACCATAAAATCCGCGCTGTTCGTGACCGCTGCATGTTCGAGATGCTCTACGGCAGTGGCCTGCGTCTATCAGAGCTCGTTAATCTTGACCTAAACGATTTAGAACTTAGCCGCGCCCGTTGTCGGGTTCTGGGCAAACGCAATAAAGCCCGCATCTTACCGATTGGCCGCAAAGCGATGGTCGCGTTGCGAAATTGGCTCAAACTGCGCGAACACTGGGAGAAACCCCCACCTTGCCCGGCGGTTTTTATCAGCAAACGCGGCAGCCGGTTAACCGCCCGCTCAGTGCAACTGCGCTTGGAGCATCATAGCAAAACCAGCGGATTAAACACCCACATCCATCCCCACATGCTGCGCCATTCCTTTGCCACACACCTGCTGGAATCCTCAGGTGATCTACGCGCCGTACAAGAGTTATTAGGTCATGAAAACCTCAACACTACTCAGATTTACACTCAGCTGGATTTCCAGCACCTAGCCGAAGTTTATGAACGTGCACATCCACGGGCACGCAAAAAAAACTAGGTTTTGCTATGATGCCCGAAAGCCAATTAAAACGAACCAGCGTCTTCGCCCAGGAGGATCATGGATGTTCCAAGTCCTTATATGACAACGCAATCAGACTGCACAATCGGTTTTCGAGGTTTCCCCAATAACGTTAAATACTCTAAAGTACTAACATGTTGACCACCGAATCAGTAATGACACCCAACCCAATCACCATTGATGGCCATACCCCGCTACATCAGGCCTATGCAATGATGGTTGACGGTGGCTTGCGCCATCTGCCGGTAGTTGAAAACGATAAGGTTACCGGGGTGATCTCAGATCGGGATATATTGTTGGCACAACTGGCTCATGCCGGATTAGATGATGAACACAGTCTCACAGTGAGCGACATCTCTTCTTTGAGCGTTATTCATGTCGCTCCGCAAACACCGCTAGCGGAAACGGCTGCACTGATGGCAGAAAAGCAAATCGGTTCAGTGTTGGTGATGGAACAAAACCGGCTGTTGGGCATTTTCACCATGACCGATGCTTGTAGAGTGCTAGCGAAACAGCTCGAATCAGCGTAGGCTTGAAGTTAACAGGTGGGTATTAAAAAACTTGTTGCATAACCTGATCGCTGTACTAAGCGGTACTCTTAGATTTGCCTATAGTCACGGTTATGTCATAGTTGCTGAGCGCCACCCGAATTGCAATCGCGCCGCCTACCGCGGTTGTTTGAGGCACCCGAGCTTGTAATCTCCGTTATCATCCTTAAATTACAAAAATTAATGTGATAATCACTAAGCGATTTTAGCTGTGCTATCTAAAGTTGGGTCGATAAAGGCGGTAAGGCTGTCAAGAATCACCCCAAACGGTTTGCCCACACGCATTGGTAGGTCAAACTAAAAGTGATGAGTTATTTTGTGCAGGATTAACTATTATTGCCCAGCGCTAAATTTAGCACTTGGCGGGGCATTTAACCCCGTTATTTACAAAACCATCAGGTTCTCGCCTGTTTAAACACCATTTTTCAAGGAGTTTGCATGTCCGAGCAATCCCTTCGCGGCACAACGATTTTGTGTGTGCGTAAGAATGGACAGACTGTGATCGGCGGTGATGGCCAGGTCACATTGGGTCATACTATTATCAAAGGCAATGCCCGCAAGGTTCGCACGCTTTATAATGATCGCATTCTCGCCGGGTTTGCCGGTGCCACCGCCGATGCGTTTACCTTATTTGAGCGCTTTGAGGGCAAGCTCGAGAAATATAGTGGTAATTTAATGCGCTCGGCGGTAGAGCTGGCCAAAGATTGGCGCACTGATCGGGCCATGCGTCGCTTGGAGGCGATGCTGGTGGTGGCTGATAATCAGCACATGCTGACAATAAGCGGTAACGGTGATGTCATTGAGCCAGATCAACCATTAATCGCCATCGGTTCTGGCGGCGCTTACGCGCAATCGGCCGCCTCAGCGCTGTTAAATCACTCTGAACTCAGTGCTCGCGAGATCACCGAACAGGCATTGACCATCGCGGGTGATATCTGCATCTATACCAATCACAATTTCACGATCAAAGAACTGAACTCATGAATCTGACCCCAGCCCAGATCGTCAGTGAACTCGATAACCACATCGTTGGACAACAAGAAGCGAAACGTGCGGTGGCCATTGCCCTACGTAATCGCTGGCGCCGCCAACAAGTGGACGAGCCGCTGCGCCACGAAATCACGCCAAAAAATATTTTAATGATCGGTCCGACCGGGGTGGGCAAGACGGAAATTGCCCGCCGATTGGCCAAATTAGCTAATGCCCCGTTTTTAAAGGTTGAGGCGACTAAATTCACTGAGGTGGGTTACGTCGGCCGAGATGTTGAATCCATAATTCGGGATTTAGCCGAGGTATCAATGAAGCTGGTTCGCCAAGAGGCGATGGAATCCGTACGTGAATCAGCTCGTATGGTGGCAGAAAATCGAGTGCTCGATATCCTCTTGCCCGCCCCCCGCGATCAGGCTCAAGACAGCCACAGTGATGAGGCTTATCACAAAACCCGGGAGCGCTTTAGGGAAAAACTCCGCCGCGGTGATCTGGATGAACGCGAGATCGAAATCCATCTGCGTCAACCCTCGCCTGGGTTTGATGTAATGACTCCGCCGGGCATGGAAGAAATGGCCAGCCAGTTGCGCAGCATGTTCCAGAGCATGAGCCAAGAAAAAACCCAAACGCGCAAAGTTACTATTGCTGAAGCACTAAACCTGCTCACTGATGAAGAGGCGGCAAACCTGGTTAACGAGGAAGAGATTCGCCGTGAGGCTGTTGAACGGGTCGAAGAAAACGGAATTGTATTCTTAGATGAAATTGACAAGATAGCCAAACGCAGCGAAAGCGGTGGCGGTGAAGTTTCGCGCGAAGGCGTACAACGTGATCTGCTCCCACTGATTGAAGGCGCGACGGTCAACACCAAAATCGGCATGATTCGCACCGACCATATCCTTTTTATCGCCTCTGGGGCGTTTCACGTTGCCAGCCCTTCGGATTTGATTCCGGAATTACAGGGCCGGCTGCCCATTCGGGTAGAATTAAAAGCCTTGTCCACTAAGGATTTTGTACGCATTCTCAGCGAGCCGGATGCGGCTTTAACCCGACAGCATACTGCTCTTTTGGCCGCCGAAGGTTTAAATATCCGTTTTACTCCCGAGGCGATTGAGCGCATTGCGGAAATCGCTTTTGAAGTAAATCACCGTACCGAGAACATCGGTGCACGCCGTCTGCACACGGTTATGGAACATTTACTCGAAGAGATTAGCTTTGATGCCCACGAGCGCCCCGGTGAAATGGAAATCACCCCCGAACTGGTCGATCAACGCCTGGGCGAACTGGCTCAAGATGAAGATTTAAGCCGCTATATTCTGTGATACAAAGGTTTAATTATGGCTGATGCGCCCAAAAAAATCCGGCTAACTCGGGATCGACAAAACCTCGAGATCAGCTTCGCTGATGGCTGTGATGCAGCCTTGAGTGCTGAATACCTGCGCGTATTCAGCCCTTCGGCTGAAGTGCGCGGGCATGGCGGCGGTGAAATGATGCTGGTATTGGGTAAACAGGATGTCCGGATCGAAAAAGTCGAACCGGTGGGGCGTTATGCCGTCAAACTAACCTTCAGTGATGGCCATGACAGCGGCCTATATGACTGGGGACTGCTCCGAGAATTGGCAGACCGGCGTGAAGAAAACATGCAGTATTACCGAAAACGCCTGGCCGATGCCGGCTTAGACGACCCCAAAAAACAGGCCGCACTAGGGGGTTATGACGTGCTAAGTCCCAAATCATAAATCACCAGACTATGCCATGAATGACAAAACCACCCACTTTGGCTACCAGCAAGTAGACTGGGATGAAAAAGCAAAACGCGTCGGTTCGGTATTTGATTCCGTAGCTGAGCGTTATGACATCATGAACGATGTAATGTCCTTTGGCTTGCATCGTCTCTGGAAACGGGTGGCACTGGAATATACCGCTCTAAGAAAAGGCCAGCACGCGCTGGATTTGGCCTCGGGCACAGGTGATCTCGCCCTAGTGATGGCGAAAATGGTCGGCCAAACCGGTTCGGTAATTCTCTCCGATATTAATGAGCGTATGTTGACCCATGGCCGTCAAAAACTCGATGAAAATGGACTGTACGAAAACGTCGATTATGTTCTGGCCAATGCTGAAGCCCTGCCCTTTGCCAGCAACCACTTTGATTGCCTAACCATTGGTTTTGGCCTGCGCAACGTCACCGATAAGGAACAAGCTTTGCGGGAAATGGCTCGGGTAATCCGCCCAGGTGGACGCGTGGTCGTGCTGGAATTCTCCAAACCGATTTCACCGGTCATCAGCCAGTTATATGATCTGTACTCGTTTACAGCTCTCCCTGCCATGGGGAAATTGATAGCCAAGGATGCTGATAG
>DRZW01000165.1 GCA_011380105.1 Halothiobacillaceae bacterium | reverse complement strand
ATTAACGCCAGTCCGGCCAAAGAATATAAGCCGCTTACGATTATTAACCTTGCAGTAGTTATGCTTGTAGAAACCGCAGCCGATATCCGAATAAAATACCTATAAGTGGATAATGAACTCTGCAGTTAGGTGGCGTTGACCTGCTAGAACCGCATAATAAGGTAACTAGTGTTGGTATTAGCGTGGTGATAAATTGCCAGCTGGTGATGACTAGTTGGATACGTTAGCGTTCAGCGCAGCCCGAGGTGCTTTTATCACTGCAAATACACAAAGCATGCCTGCGATTTACTCTATTCGAATCGGCAGGTAAAAACGGCATAATAGCCGTGATGCTACTGTGGAGGAAAGCGATAATGTGCTTAAGGGCAGTTGGATGCTCCGAATCAGCAGTCGGGCTGACAGTCGGTTTTCAAGGAGCCCTGTCATCAAAAGACTGGTTCTCTTCGCTTGGCAATGCCAGAGTTAACATGCTCTAATAAACCTAAATCAGTTATCAATCCAAATTATTTTGGGAGACGGGATGAGCGAAAAAAATACGCGATTGGCAAATATGCCCATATCGTTGTTTGCGGTGGTAATGGGGTTGGCTGGTTTGGCCTTGGCTTTACAAACGGCTCATGGCCTCTGGGGAGTGCCGGCATTGATCGGTGATTTGGTCGCTGTGGGTACCTTGCTGGTGTTTTTGGCGGTAGCGGCGGGTTATACGGCTAAAGCTTTCCGGCATGCTGATATGGTGCGCTGGGAGTTTAATCACCCGATTCGTTTGTCGTTTTTTCCGGCGATATCTATTGCGCTAATTCTGCTGGGGATTGTGCTTTCTGATATTCTCACCCCTCTGGCTGCTGCATTTTGGGCGGTGGGGTCATTGCTGCATCTTATATTCACCTTGGTTATCCTCTCGCAGTGGATGCATCAAGAGCGCTTTGAGATTCACCATTCCAATCCCGCTTGGTTTATCCCTATTGTCGGTAATATTCTGGTGCCGATTGCCGGTGTGCCGCTGGGCTTTGAGGCGGTGTCGTGGTTTTTCTTCTCGGTGGGGCTGATATTTTGGTTGCCGTTGTTTGCCGTGCTGCTAAATCGCTATTTTTTCCACTCGCCCATGCCGGCCAAACTCATGCCCACGTTATTTATTCTCATCGCGCCACCGGCCGTGGGCTTTTTATCGTGGATGCAGTTAACCGGTGATCACACGGTGGATGCCTTCGGTCAAATTCTGTATCACTTTGCGCTGTTTATTACCTTGCTGCTGTTCTGGCAGGTTCGTTACTTTGTGCGTTTGGATTTTGGTTTGCCTTGGTGGGCTTACTCATTCCCTATGGCTGCAATTACCGTTGCGAGCATGAAAATGGCCAGTGTGACGGGTGCAGTGGTCTATCATGCAATTGCCGCTTTGCTAGTAATAGTGCTGCTGGCTTTGATGATCCTGCTGGTGGTGCGGACTATTTTAGCTGCAAAGGCGGGCAAAATCTGCGTGCCTGAATAATCAGGTGTTCCGCTAAAGCGCGGATTGCAATATCCTGCATGCTAACTACCCCGCCTGATGCGGGGTAAATTTGTTATGGCGTCTTGTTTTTTTAGGTGTTTTTCAATGTCAGTTTCAATTTGGGTGAATTTGCATGTCCTAGCCTCACTATTGTCTTTGCTGGGGTTTATTACCCGTGGGGTGTGGATGCTAAGTGAGTCGCCCATGCTGGCGAAAAAGCCGGTCAAGATTCTGCCGCATGTAATCGATACTGTTTTGTTGGTCACCGCACTGTTAGCTGCGTACATTATTTACTGGAGCGATGGGGTGAACCCGGATTTTATTACCGCCAAAATTGTGGGTCTTCTGGTGTACATTGGCTTAGGGCTGGTGGCGCTAAAGTTGGGTAAAACCAAAGGGGTTCGGGCTAGCGCCTGGATTCTGGCTATTGTGGTGTTCATCTATATTGCCGCGATGAGCGTGAGCAAAAGTGTGATCTTCGCCTAAGGAGACGGGAATGACGAATCAAGCACGCGTTGGCGTCATTATGGGGTCGCAGTCCGATTGGAGCACCATGCGGCATGCCAGTGAAACCCTAGATAAACTAGGTGTGGCGCATGAGACAGCCATTGTCTCCGCGCACCGAACCCCTGACCGACTGTTTACTTACGCCGAACAAGCGGCCGAGCGTGGTGTTCAGGTGATTATCGCTGGTGCTGGCGGGGCGGCGCATTTGCCCGGCATGGTCGCAGCGAAGACGCATTTGCCGGTGCTCGGGGTGCCGGTGGAGTCAAAGGCACTGTCCGGTTGGGATTCATTGCTCTCTATTGTCCAAATGCCCGCCGGAATACCGGTTGGATCATTGGCGATTGGCCGTTCTGGGGCCGTGAATGCTGCCTTGATGGCCGTATCTATTCTCTCGCTGGCCGACCCGGCGCTAAGTGCCCGCTTGCAACAATGGCGCAAAGCTCAAACCGAAGCGGTCGCGCTTGAACCTCACAATGAGGACGCAGGCCGATGAGCGGGATCATTAAATCATCAGGGTTGCACATTGGTGTGCTCGGTGGTGGTCAGCTTGGTCAAATGCTGGGGCTGGCGGGTATTGGTCTGGGGCATCGGTTTAGTTTTTTAGACCCAGCCGAGCGGCCACCGGCTGCTCAGGTTGGGCGCCACATCCGGGCTGAGTATGATGACCCTGAAGCACTTGAGCGGCTGGTGCGTGAGTGTGATCTGATTACCCTGGAATTTGAAAACGTGCCTGAGGCTACTGCCCGCTGGATTGATCAGCACGCTGAGATTGCTCCCCCGCCGCAGGCACTGGCCATCGCGCAGGATCGGTTAACTGAAAAACTTTTTTTTCAGCAGCAGGGCCTAGCGGTCGCCCCGTTTGTTGCGTTAGATACAGCCGAGCAGGCACAATCAGCATTCGCTGAAATCAACGGGCCAGGTATCCTCAAAACGCGCCGTCTGGGTTATGACGGCAAAGGCCAGGTTCGGTTTGAGGATAGTGACGGGGTGTCGGCTGGTTTTGAGCAACTCGGGCGCGTGCCCTGCATTTTAGAGGGCTTAGTTGATTTTGAGCGCGAGGTCTCCATGGTCTGCGCCCGGCGTGCCGACGGACAAATGGCGTTTTACCCATTAACTGAAAATGAGCATCAAAACGGTATTTTGTATCAAAGCCGGGTGTTGACCGATGATCCTTTGCAGCAACCTGCGCAATCAGCCTGCCGTGCGGTGGCCGATGCACTGGATTATGTCGGAGTATTGACCATTGAGTTTTTTGTCCGTAACGGCGAGTTGTTGGTTAATGAAATGGCTCCCCGTGTGCACAACAGTGGCCATTGGAGTTTGGGTGGGGCGGTCTGCTCGCAGTTTGAAAATCATTTGCGCGCTATTCTCGGCTGGCCGTTGGGTAGCACCAAGCCGCATTCGGCGGCATTAATGCGCAATTTGGTTGGTGCAATGCCGCAACCCTCGGCAGTGTTACAACTGCCGGGTGTGTTGTTGCAGGATTACGGCAAGTCGGCCCGACCTGGGCGAAAGTTGGGGCATATCACCCTGCTGGCTGCTGATCAAACAACGTTGGATGCGCAAAGTGAGAAATTAGAACAGGCACTGGCTGATACGCCATTTGGCTAAGAAAACAACGATTAAGCCGAACTGCTTAACTTAGTGACTGTGCTAATGTCGCAGTAACGTATTGTTATCGCGTGGTTATTCAGGGAGATTGAGTATGAAGATTGGATTAAACGCCCGCATAAGGCAAGGAACGTATACCCCGGTGGTTTCGGCTCGCAGGTTCGGCTTGGGGTTGGCGTTGGTTTTAGCGATGGGCAGTGCCGCTGCCAGCGGTATCTATTCATACACGGATGAACGGGGTAACATCGTTTTTACCGATGAGCCGCGGGATGGCGCCAAGCCGGTTACTGTTGATCCGCCGCCACCCATTCCGCTGCGCCAGTTGGATTTACCGACGCCTGCGCCGGTCACACCACCAGACCCGCCGGCCATGCATGACAAGACAGCCCAAGTCGCACCCCCGCCGAATGTGCCCGCACAGCCCCCGGCAGGGCTGCCAACACCACCTGAGTCTACTCAAAGACCGGTTGAGCGGGTTGAGCATGGGCACGGCATCTGGACAGAAACCACTACTCGGCCACCCACCCGGCAGTCAGCGCTCGCTGTGCCTGCGCATGACTTAACCGAGCCTGTGGTTGATATGAACAAGTCGCAAACACCCACCGGCCACTATGCTAGGTTTGCAATCGCCCGGCCGACAGAGAAGTCCGTTGTGCTGGGGGCTGGTGGCACGCTGCTTGTCGAGTTGGAATTGGATCCGGAGTTAGACCGCGGTGCTGGGGATCGCATCGAAGTGCTCGTCGACGGTGTCAAGCGCATCCAAGGCTCCACCGGTCTGCGCCATTTGATTAGCGGTGTAGCCGCCGGTGAGCGTCAGATCCGCGCCCGAGTTGTCAGAGGTGATCAGGTGATCCATCAAACGCCAATACATACTTTTAGCGCAGAAAATCCATAGTGATACTCGATTCAACCCAATCCGCCGCTTTATCAGCCTGCTGCAATCAACCGAATGTGCGCCTGACCCGCCGAGGTGCTCTGAATGTGATTTGGTGGAGAATGTCTTTGCCCGCTTTGCCATTATCCCCTTCGGTGCAACGTTGTTTGAGTATCAACCCCATCGCCGCCCACCGGTGTTATGGCAAAGCCCGCAGGCTCGGTTTGATGGCAGCAAAGCGAT
>DRZW01000166.1 GCA_011380105.1 Halothiobacillaceae bacterium | reverse complement strand
TGGGTGCGAGAATGCCTGGCAGCGAAGTGGTTCTGACGCTGCGTGATCAAGGTCAGATTCGTTGCGTAACCGTTATCCTCGACCCCTAAAGTACGACTAAAAGCCCCGCCACCCGGCTAGGAGCAAACGTATCAACCGTATCCCAATCACTGTCAGAAACGCTATAAACGCGACTCAATAGCCATAATGATAAAGAACAAGCCTTTGCTATAAACTTGCCAACCCTTCCGTACATAGCCGTGGGCGCGTAGATTTTGCGCGCTACTGCGCAAGGTTGCCCAGAATAACCGATAGTGGTTGTTTATTTTGGTGATGGGTCGTTCGGATGCCGCTGGAACGCCGAAATCAGTGATTTCGGGCTGGGATAGTCCACTGAGGCTCAGCGCGACTGAAAGGAGTGGTGGGCCCAGTAGGGTGTAAGCGGCTTTGTAGTGAAGCATCGCTTCACGCCGCTGGAACGCCCGAAATCTGTGATTTCGGGCTGGGATAGTCCACTGAGGCTCAGCGCGACTGAAAGGAGTGGTGGGCCCAGTAGGACTTGAACCTACGACCAATCGATTATGAGTCGACTGCTCTAACCAACTGAGCTATGGGCCCTGGAAGGCTGCCCGCTTGTTATTCAGGCGGATTAATTGTGAAGCTATTCGAGGCGGGCGTCAATAAAGCTGCGTAATTTTTCAGAGCGCGAAGGGTGGCGCAATTTGCGCAGGGCTTTAGCTTCAATCTGACGAATGCGTTCGCGGGTGACGTCAAACTGCTTGCCGACTTCTTCAAGGGTGTGGTCGGTATTCATGCCAATTCCAAAGCGCATCATCAGTACTTTAGCCTCACGCGGGGTGAGGGTCGAGAGGATTTCGCGCACAATTTCGGACAGTGAGGCGTTTGTTGCGGAATCCAAAGGTGAGACCGCGCTTTGGTCTTCGATGAAGTCACCTAGGCTTGAGTCATCGTCCTCACCGATTGGGGTTTCCATGGAGATGGGTTCTTTGGAGATCTTCATGACCCGTCGCACTTTGTCTTCGGGCAGGTCCATTTTCTCGGCCAGCTCTTCAGGAGTGGCTTCGCGGCCCATTTCTTGGAGCATTTGCCGGCTGATGCGATTGAGTTTGTTGATGGTCTCAATCATGTGAACCGGGATGCGGATGGTACGAGCCTGATCGGCAATCGAGCGGGTGATAGCTTGGCGAATCCACCAGGTAGCGTAGGTCGAGAATTTGTAACCGCGACGGTATTCGAATTTATCGACTGCTTTCATCAGGCCGATGTTGCCTTCTTGGATAAGGTCAAGAAATTGCAGGCCCCGATTGGTGTATTTCTTGGCAATGGAAATAACCAGCCGCAGATTGGCTTCAATCATTTCTTTTTTCGCGCGGCGAGCCTTTGCTTCACCTAGGGTGACTAGGCGGTTGATTTCCCGGATTTCGGTAATGGTTAAGTTGGTATCGCGTTCGATCATGGCCAGCCGCTTGGTTAGTCGTTCAATTTCTGGCTGTGCGGCGGCAAATTTCGCTGTGGGGTTGTTTTTGGTGACGGTTTCAATCCACTCGTTGCTGGTTTCATTGCCTCGGAAGGCATGAATAAAGTCTTCGCGCTCAATCCCGCCTTTTTGCACGGCTTGTTGCATGATCTGTTTTTCAAGCAGGCGCACGCGGCTGATTGACTGGCGTACTTGGTTGACCAAGATCTCATTGAAGTTGGGGTTTAACTTCAATACGGTTAGATGCTGGGCAATTTGTTCGTTGAGTTTGTCTATTTTTTCCTGCTGTTTGGCGCTGCGCTTGTTTTTGTCCAGTAGCGCACGGCGTTTTTCGTGTAAGTCTTTTAGTTCAAGCAGGTGACTGCGTACCAGCTCGGGGTCGATGCCGGTTTCATCTTCGTCTTCAGCGCCGCTTTCGTCATCAAGGCTGTCGTTTTTGCTCGCTGATCCGGTCTCTTCGGTCTCATCGTCATCAAAAATGTTAAAACCCACGACCAGTTCGTTTAAACGCAGCTCCTCGGCCTCGATGCGTGAGTAGCAATCAAGGATGGTGTCCATGGTGTTGGGGTAGGCGGCGATGGCAATGGTAATTTCGCGCAAACCTTCCTCAATGCGTTTGGCGATTTCAATTTCACCGTCACGATCAAGCAGATCAACCGAGCCCATTTCGCGCATGTACATCCGCACCGGGTCGGTGGTGCGGCCAAATTCGGCGTCTACCTGTGATGCCAGTACGGCGACTGCCTCTTCGGTGGCATCATCGCTAGCAACATTTTGCACATCCGATAGGCCGATGTCGTCATGATCCGGCGGGGTTTCATCAACATGAATACCCATATCCTGAATCATGCTGATAATGGTTTCAATTTGCTCGGCATCAATAAGCGATTCGGGCAGATGGTCGTTGATCTCGGCGTAAGTAAGATAACCTTGCTCATTGCCCAAAGCGATCAACTGTTTGATGCTGGTGTGCTGGTCTTGCAACATCGGCGTTATAAACCTTGGTTTACAGAATTCTAAAATAACCCGGCATTATAGCTTTGGCCGGTGGTTTTGTACAGTCAAACGCATTGTGCGGCCCTTTTATGGTTTCTAATCTAAGCCGCGTAATTGTTGTAGGAAGCGGTTTTTACGTTCCTGATTTTTATCGTGTTTACGGCGTTTTTCGAGTAAATCGTGAGCCAGTTTTCGGGCTATGTCGGCATTTTGGTGTCCCAGTAATTTGTGTTGCTGAAGTTGGTGCTGATCCTCATCGGTTAATGCGCCTGCGATAAATCGTTGGATAAGCCCCGGTGGTTGCCCACTGTGCCAAGATTGGGGACTGGTAATGAGTTCTTCAAGTTGCGGGTGTGTTTTCGCTAACAACACTAAACTTAGCTCTTCTGGCTCATGCGGTTTGGGCAATTTTTTACTGGACCGCGGTGCGTTTGCCTGCAGGCTTTGGTTAAAGCGGTTGCCAAATAATCCATGGTGGCGGTCAATATGCCGCCGGGTTAATTGCTTGAGGCTACTTTGCGGCATATTGTAAATTAATTGATGGGCAAGTTTATTTTTCTTTGCTCGTGTGCTGATGTCGTTATCGGGATAACGTGCATCGAGCATGTGACAAATAAATTGATCAAATCCCAGTGCGTTCTGCTCAATAAACTGCTCAAAACCGGTTTTGCCAACTTGTTGTACAAAGCTATCGGGGTCTTCGCCCTCGGGTAGGAACACAAAACGCAGGTCCCGGCCATCATCAAGATGGGCTAGGCCCACTTCAAGTGCGCGTTGTGCGGCGCGGCGCCCGGCGTTGTCGCCATCAAAACAAAAGATTAACCTATCGGTTTGTCGATAGAGCAGGGTGAATTGTTCGGGCGTGGTTGCTGTGCCTAACGTGGCGACGGTATGCACTAGACCGGCCTGTGCAAGTAGCAGCACGTCCATATAACCTTCCACCACCAACAGCGCCTCGGGGCGATGGTTATGCTGGCGTGATTCAAATAACCCATATACGCCTTGGCCTTTGTGAAAAAGCTCGGTTTCCGGCGAGTTGAGATACTTAGGCTCGGCCTGACCGATCACGCGCCCGCCAAAGCCCAGCACATGACCGCGCGAGTCACGAATGGGAAAAATAATGCGATTACGAAAGCGATCGTAGACTTCACCATCATCTTTGGCGATTAGCAGGCCGGTTGCGACAAAATCCGGGATTTGATTGCCTGCCTGATTGCGCAATAACGCATTGCCACCCGGAGCGAACCCCAGCGCATACCGTGCGGCGGTTTTCCCGGTCAGGCCGCGCTGTTTTAAGAATTCAATGGCGTGGGGATGAGCTTTTAGTTGTTGTCGGTAAAAGGTCGTTGCTTGCCTGGTGATCTGGCGCAATTGATCGAGGCGATCAATTTTTTGTTTTTGCTGAGGGTCTCGCGGAATGGTCAGGCCGAGCCGATTGGCCAGAATCTCGATCGCGCTGGGAAAATCAACGTGATCGTATTCCATCACGAAGTTAACAACATCGCCGTGTGCCCCGCAGCCAAAGCAGTGGTAGAACTGTTTTTCTGGACTCACCGTGAACGAAGGCGTTTTTTCCTGGTGAAAAGGGCAGCGGGCGGCATATTCGCGCCCTTGCTTTTTTAGCTGTAATCGTTCCCCGACCACCTCGACGATATCCGAGCGCGATATGACCTCTTCGATGAATGATTCGGGGATACTCATGGGCATTTAATCGGGGTTCGATGGGTGACAAGCCGGCTATTTTTTTGTTGGTCGGGTGGTGATTTGGCCACCAACTATGACTTTGCCGATGTAAATACTCGTTGTTGTCACCGGTCAGATTTGATTGCAAGCCATTGATATCAAAAAAATAAAGCTCATTTAGCAATGCTCTTAAAGTGCAGGCTGATCGGGGTTCTAGTCATGTCATCATAGCCGTGGCGATTGGCAATTTTATCAGATAAACGCGCACCGCTTGAATTGTCGGTTTTGCGGATGATGAAGTTAAACTCGCCGCCTGCTTTATGCTTGATCGCTGTGGGAATTGTTTCGACCCTCTATCTTAACAAGTGGGTCTTTATCGTGCGGGTACTTCTACCACTGGGTATAACAGACTGTGCATTTCAAACCAGCCCGCCAGTGGATAGAATGTGGCTCAAATCAAGTTAGCGTCGTTTTTAGGTGACCCAGTTGGCATCAAGTGCTGATAACCATTTTGATCAAATGGTGATTGCCAGCAGGGTATTAAAACCGCTAGGCGTAAGTATCGGGC
>DRZW01000194.1 GCA_011380105.1 Halothiobacillaceae bacterium | reverse complement strand
CGGATATTCATCGATGTGAGCAGAAACACCGCCACAGGCAGGAAGCTGCTTGATCAAAATGTTACTTTAACGTGGTATTGTCATTAAACGTTAACCCTGATTGTAAGCGAAACCGCTAAATCAGCAACCGTGATCATGCCATGCAATTTGACTATTTTTCCTTATCTGCTGAATCCTGTTATTGCGGGGTTGATGAAGCCGGTCGTGGGCCATTAGCCGGGCCGGTAGTGGCCGCAGCGGTGGTATTAGACCCAGATAAGCCCATTGATGGCTTAAATGATTCTAAAAAACTCACCGCCCGGCGACGCGAACAATTGGCTCAAGAAATCAAACTGCGAGCGCGGGTCTTTGCGGTGGCCGAGGCTGATGTTGCAGAAATTGAACGGCTGAATATTCTGCATGCCAGTATGCTGGCTATGAGCCGTGCGATTGAGCAGGTCTACCAGCGACTACCGCAATTAGCGCAGGTTCGTGTCGATGGTAATCGCTGCCCCCAAACCACGCTGGACTGTCAGGCGGTGGTGGGGGGTGATGTGTCTGATCCGGCGATCGCGGCCGCCTCGATTTTGGCAAAAGTAAGCCGGGATGCTTGGATTGTCGCTGCCGATAAACAGCATCCGCAATACGGCTTTGCCAAACACAAGGGCTATCCCACGCCTGCCCATTTGGACGCATTGCAGGCACATGGCCCCTGTCCGATTCACCGGCGCGGTTTTGCCCCGGTCAAACGCCTTCTTTCTTAACACGCGGAGGAATTATGTCCACTGTTGTTAGTAGCTATCTTGCCTTGGGGTTGGCGATTGTGTTGGAGGTGGTCGGCACCTCGGCGTTGCAGGCCTCTCAACAATTCACCCGATTATGGCCCACGATCATTATGCTGGTGAGCTATGTTGGTGCTTTTTACTTTCTGGCTTTGGCCTTGCGTATTTTGCCGGTAGGGTTGGCTTACGCGATCTGGGCCGGGCTGGGGATTGTGTTAATAGCCATTGTCGGTTTGCTCTTTTTCGGTCAACGGCTTGATACCCCGGCGGTAATCGGTTTGGCGTTGATTATAAGTGGCGTGGTTATTATCAATGTCTTTTCTAAAACCGTGGCTCATTAGGGCTGAATCTGGCCTGCGGAACTACCGTCTTCAAGCTTGTGGCGGTAGAATGCGGGCTGAATATCAAACAGTGTTTTTTCTGGCGTAAACCTGCATTTGTTATCTAACTAAAAGGAGCAGTCGTGGCCGAACAAGAATCCAACCCCTCACCGGATAAGCAACCCCAAGTAACCCCGCCACGCCGACATTCAGATGCGGAGGCCAAATTTGAGCATGTGCTGTTTGGCAGTCGCTGGATTATGGCGCCGGTTTATCTGGGCTTGGTTATCGCGATGCTGATTATGCTGGTTAAATTTGGTAAAGAGCTCTTTGGCTTGATCGGCGGGATCTTTTCCCTAACTGGTGAAGAGATCATCATCGGGGTGCTGACATTAGTAGATATCGCTCTGATTATGAATCTGCTGATTATCATCATTTTCTCGGGCTATGAGAACTTTGTCTCCAAAATGGAGGATCTGCGTTATCACCATGACCGGCCCGATTGGATGGGTAGCATTGGCTTTACCGATCTTAAAATCAAGGTCATCGGTTCGATTGTCGCTATTTCCGGGATTGAACTGCTCAAAGGGTTTATGAATGTCGGTAACCTGACCGACCGTGAGCTGGCTTGGATGGTGGGTATTCATTTAACATTCGTTGCCTCCGGGGTGTTATACGCGTTTATGGATAAACTGCAATATAGTGTGAAGAGCAAATAGTCTGCTGCCTTTAATCTCCAAATTCTATTCTTGTCAGTCAGGAGTAATCATGGCGCAACAGCTAGATGCCGCCAACTTAGAACGCCGCACGTTTGCAATTATTTCTCACCCAGATGCGGGGAAAACGACCATCACCGAAAAGCTGCTGCTATTCGGCGGCGCGATCTCCCTTGCTGGATCAGTGAAGGGGCGCAAGGCCGATCGCCACGCCACCTCCGACTGGATGACGATGGAGAAAGAGCGGGGGATTTCGGTCACCAGTTCGGTAATGCAGTTTCCCTACCGCGGTCGGATGGTCAATTTACTCGACACCCCCGGTCACGAAGACTTCTCAGAGGACACCTATCGCGTTTTAACCGCAGTAGACTCCGCGTTGATGGTGATTGATGCAGCAAAAGGGGTCGAAGCACGCACCATTAAGCTGATGGAAGTCTGCCGCCTGCGGGACACACCGATTATGACCTTCATCAACAAGCTAGACCGCGAGGGCCGAGAGCCTCTGGAATTGCTCGATGAAGTCGAATCGGTGTTGAAGATTGATTGCGCGCCGGTCACCTGGCCGATTGGCAGCGGTAAGCGTTTTAAAGGTGTTTACCATTTGGCTCAGGATAAAATTTATCTGTATGGTCAGGCTGATGGCACTCGCAAACAGTCCGTCGAGACCATTGACGGACTGGACAACCCAGAGCTTGATCAGCTTATTGGCACCCAGGCCGATGAGTTGCGCGAAGAAATTGAATTGGTTGCAGGTGCAACCGACCCCTTTGATCTGAAGGCGTATTTGGCTGGCAAGCAAACTCCGGTGTACTTTGGTTCGGCGATGAATAACTTTGGGGTGCAAACCTTGCTCGATGACTTTGTCGAGATTGCCCCCGGTCCACAGCCACGCATGACCACCACCCGCGAGGTGTCGCCCAATGAGGATAAACTAACCGGGTTTGTCTTTAAGATTCAAGCCAATATGGACCCGCAGCATCGTGATCGGATTGCTTTTCTGCGTATCTGTTCCGGTCAGTTCCGTCGAGGGATGAAAGTCCGGCATGTGCGTTTGGGGCGTGATATCAAAATTCCCGATGCGCTGACCTTTATGGCCTCCGACCGCGTGCGCTTAGAAACGGCCCAGGCGGGGGATATTATCGGAATTCATAATCATGGCACCATCCGGATTGGTGATACCTTTACCGAAGGGGAAAGTCTCTCGTTTACTGGGATCCCCAATTTTGCCCCCGAACTGTTTCGTCGCGCCCGATTAAATGACCCGCTGAAATCCAAGCAACTGGCAAAGGGGCTAGCTCAGCTGTGCGAAGAGGGGGCAACACAGCTCTACAAGCCACTAACCAGTAACGATCAAATATTAGGCGCAGTTGGTGTGTTGCAGTTTGACGTGGTCGCCCAACGGCTCAAGGATGAATACAAGGTCGACTGCCGCTTTGAACCGGTTAACGTCCATACCGCCCGTTGGGTGGAGTGCGATGATGAAAATCGCTTTGAAGAGTTCAAAAATAAAAATCAGACCAATCTTGCCCTCGACCACGGCGGAGACTGGGTCTACATCGCTCCGACCCGGGTGAACCTGCAAATGACCCAAGAGCGCTGGCCGGAGGTGCGTTTTTTATCAACCCGTGAGCACGGTCAGGCCGATTAGCTAAAATTCAGCATCGCCAGCGGCCATGAATTCCCGACGCACCACTAATGTTAATAAAGGTTGGCTGTATCATTATCTAGTGATATATTCAAATAGTATGAAAACGATTCTGGGTGCGGATATGGGCAGTCAAACAGTTATGCGGTGGACCATGCCGAATCTATCGGTACGGTTTTTTTTCTTTGCAGTCACTTTGGGTTTGCTGATCGCCGTCAATCAGGTTGCTGCCGGGGAATATGAATTTCCATACCGGGATCAATTCGCTGCGGTTGGTGTGCAAACCATTGAGCTGGAAGAGTTAGCTGCTAATTTTGACGATTACATTATTGTGGATGCTCGTGAGCGTTTTGAATACGACACGATTCATATTCAAGGCGCCTATTCTATCCCGTTTTCTAGTCGTGAATTTTCCCGCCAGGTGCGTGCACTGGCCCGTGAGCATAACAAACCCCTTGTTTTTTATTGTAACGGACGAGAGTGCTCGGTTGCGTATCGGGCTGCCGAGTATGCCTTGGGTTTGGGTATCGAGGGAGCGAAAGCCTATGATCTCGGCATTCTACCGTGGGCCAAGGCGCGTCCTGGGCAAACCATATTGTTTGGTCAGTTGATGACAGAACGCAGCGATGGACTGATATCCGATGCCCAATTTCGTGAGCGGACCCTGCCACAATCGCGTTTCTTTGAGCTTATTGAGCAGACGACAGATCCATTAGTGATCGATGTCCGCTCCAATCGGCAACGGGATGGCATTTCGCTTTACTTTGGTGATATCCACTTACCACTCGATAGTCGTGATGAAGAAATTATGGCGGTGGTGGATCAGGCCATTGAAGAGAATCGTACCGTGTTTGTGATAGATGATGCTGGACACCAGATCCGCTGGGTGCAACATGCTTTTGAAGAGCGAGGGCTGGCCAACTACTGGTTCTTAGATGGTGGCGCGGTGGCAGTTTTCGAAAGTATGCGTTAGCCCGATCGTATTCTGTCCGGGCGGCGTAATGAATACTGAATATCGGCAGATGTTGAGCGGCGCGTATCGCCTCATCGCTTATGGTCATTTGCTGCGCGGGGCCAACATTCATCGAACCGCTGGCTCATTTAGAGAGCTGATCTTGGTCAATATCGGCATCCAGCACCACTTGAGCATTCAACGGCCCAACAGCGGTCTTACTAAAATAGGCCTCTAAGGCTAAGTTGCCATCCGGAACACGGAAAATCGCCTGATCAGCGCATTTATCGTTAGACAGCGAAAATCCACCATGCTGCTCTCGCCAATCTCAAGACTAGATACTTCCAAAATACCTTGCGGGTTTACGTCAAAATCTTACGGTAAAACAGGAT
>DRZW01000195.1 GCA_011380105.1 Halothiobacillaceae bacterium | reverse complement strand
GGAGTCGAAGAGAAAAAAACCTTTTTTGGCTTAACCTTTGAAGGTAGCCAGTCGGTTTTACTGATGGTGATGGAAAAGAAAACCTCGTTGGTAGTGCTTAAAGCCTTAACCCAAGAACTGGATCTGGACAAGAGCAGCAAGGGGGTTAGCTTTACCATCCCGTTAGAGCACATCGCCGGGATTGATATGCAACAAGTCAGCCGTTTTCAGGAGCGCATCAAAGATGACATCTAATGCTGCCAGCCAATTAGTCAAAGATATCATGCAAACCGAGGTGGCGACCATCTCACCGATGGCCACCCTGCGTACCGCTCTGCAGGAAATGCGGGCAAAAAAAGTAAAATCCCTAGTCGTCGAGAAAATGCACGAACATGATGCCTACGGGTTGATTACTTATTCCAGTATTCTCAAGACCATTGTCGCCGAAGAAGGCGATATTGATTTGGTCAATGTGTACGATATTCACGAAAAACCTGCGATTTCCATTTCCGGGCAAGTCGAGACCCGATATGCCGCCCGCATGATGGTGACCCATTCCATCCGTCGGGTATTGGTGCTAGATAACAATGAACTAGAAGGCATTGTGACCATGAGCGATATTATCGGCACGGTTCTGGAGCTGCTGGAAGAATAAATACCTCAATTAACTTAACTGCCTGTTCGGCCAGATTGCTGGCCGGGCTGGATGGTTAGTCTCTCCCGATCTTAAGCCCTACTAGGGTGATGTGGTCGCCATCCATTTCACGCACGGTTAAAAACACATCACCGATTTGCACCCAGTCACCGACCACAGGCGCATTAGGCAGTAGCTTCTTAATAGCCTGATCAAGCGTAAGGGCTTTTAGATTCTGGGGTACGGGTAGGTCATAAACGCTCGCGATTTCAGCCATTTTTGCGCCGCCACGAATGGCGAAGGCACCGAAGAATGTCTCGATATTGAGGTTGGGCTTTTTCGCCTCGCTGGAGAAAAATCGGTTTAAACCATCGATCATCTCCTCATTGATAATAAGCACCACGATATCACCAGGTTGAAACCGGAAATCCCCCGTTGGGGTGCGAAATGCCTGATTGCGTAAAACACCACACAAATTAACTGCTTCGCCAAATGGCATGGCGGCAACCCGCCGTCCGACTGCATCAGAACGTGGCGCAACCTCAAACTGCACCATTTCCAATAATGGCTCAACCGGTAGATGTAAATCCAACCGTTGGCGCGGTTCGGCTGCTGGTGGGACTTCCACCTTGAGCCACCTGGCGGCTAGAGCCACCGTGCTGCCTTGCAATAATAGTGATGTCACCACTACCACATAGGCGACTTCAAAAAATAGATCGGCGCTATCCAAACCGTAAATCACCGGGAAGAGTGCTAACACAATGGGCACCGCGCCACGCAGCCCCACCCAGGACACAAAAGCGATTTCGCGCCAATTAAAGTGAAACGGCAACAGAGAAACCCACACAGCTATAGGACGCGCGACAAACGTCAATATCACAGCCAATGCCAGTGCCGGGAGCAGATTATCCAATACGGCCGTCGGGGTGATTAGCAGCCCTAAGATTAAAAACATCACTGCCTGAGCGAGCCAAGCCAGCCCATCCATTACCCGCAGTACATGGAAAGTGCCGTGATTTTTCGCCGTACCGATCACCAGCCCGGTTAGATATACCCCGAGAAACCCACTGCCACCGAGGTGGTTAATTATCGAGAACGACAATAACCCACCGGCAGCGATGAAAAGCGCATACAAGCCATCGGCCAAGTCTATCCGGCGGACTACCTCGCGTAACAGCAAGCCAAAGCCGACCCCCAGCAGCGCACCAATACCGAATTGCTGTACCAGCATGAGCAGCACAATGGGGTCGAGCAGGTTGCCTTGAGCGAGGATGACCTCTACTAAGGTGATGGTTAAAAAGATAGCCATCGGGTCATTAATACCCGATTCGATCTCAATTGAAGATCCAACCCGTTCGTTAAGCTGGGTGCCACTGCCGCGTAACAAGGAGAATACCGCTGCGGCATCGGTCGAGCCGATAATCGCCCCCAGCAAAAGTCCGTAATACCAGTCAATTCCCAAGAGCTGTACCGCAAAGGCCCCGGTCACACCGGCGGTGATCATCACCCCAATGGTGGCCAAAGACAGCGCGGGTTTTAAGGCGACACGGAAGGTGCGGATATGGGTGCGCAGCCCACCGTCAAGCAGAATAATCGCCAGGGCTAAATTGCCGATTAAAAAGGCCGTTTCAAAGTCATTGAATTCAATACCGCCGAAGCCATCTTTCCCGGCGAGCATACCCACCACTAGAAAAATCAATAACAAGGGGAAACCAAACCGCGCCGAAGCGACACTGGCAAGCACGCTTACAAACAATAACAGTGCTCCCAGCAGAATAAATGTATTAGCCGTTTCCATAGATTGTTGTTTTTAAAAAGCTCAGAATGTGGAAGGGGTAATGCCTTGCTGACCGTGGGCAATGCGGTATGATGCAAGATAATGTTTGGGAATCTCAAAAATCTACTCCGCAGTCCGATTGCGGTGGTGCGTGCGGATTCGGAGCATCCATGCGCCAATCAAGCGCAGGCTTTGGTTGCGTTCGAAAAGGCATCTCGGCCTTTTTATCGCTCGCTTCTAACGATTCGCCTAGAGCGAATCGGGGCGCACTCTGTACGATGCGAAGAGTGCAGACCAACGATATCCTGTATACCCCATCTTCTGGAAATGTCTCGTTGCGCGGCTTTTTGCGCTCGAACTTGTTCGTTACCGTTTTTCGAGATTCCCGTTAGTATATTGATCGTTGTGAAAGTCGCAGTGACGCCTGAATTCTTCAAAGGAGGCTTCTAAGAATGTCATTACACCCGCTCGCCGGAAAACGCCCGCCCGCCGATATGCTGATCGATATCGATCAATTAAGAAACGCCTATTATGATAACACGCCCGACCCGACCAACCCGGAACAACAGCTTTCCTTTGGTACCTCAGGGCACCGGGGTTCGAGTTTGGTGGGCTCATTTAATGAGGCGCATGTCGTGGCGGTGACCCGTGCGCTGGTGGAATACCGTAAAGCACAGGGAATCACCGGGCCGATTCTGATCGGCTTTGATACCCATGGGCTGGCATGGCCGGCGTTTATCACCACCGTAGAAGTGCTGGCCGGTGCGCAAACGCACTTTTATTATCAAAAAGGCGATACACCCACACCAACACCGGTGATCTCACGGGCCATCATTGCGGCTAACCGAGAGCAGCCTGATAAATTGAGTGACGGCATTATCTTAACGCCATCCCATAATCCCCCCGAGGATGGCGGCTTTAAATATAACCCACCCCATGGCGGTCCAGCGGATACCGATACCACCGCTTGGATCGAACAGCGCGCCAACGAAATTCTCCCCAACTGGCAAGATGTGCCTAGAGTTGAATTTTCCACCGCCCGTGCCGGTGAATATGGCCATGAGACCGACTTCATCATGCCTTATGTAAGAGCATTGGATTCGGTCGTGGATATGCAGGCGATTGCCAAAGCTGGGGTTTCCATTGGGGTTGATCCCATGGGCGGGGCGGCATTGCCCTATTGGCAGCCTATTGCCCAATATTATGGGCTTGATCTTGAGTTGGTTAATGCCGAGCAAAACCCAGATTTTCATTTTATACCAGTCGATCATGACGGCAAGATTCGCATGGATTGCTCCTCACCCTCAGCGATGAGCCGACTGCTGGAGCTGCGTGATCATTACGATGTGGCCTTTGGCAATGATGCCGACGCTGATCGCCACGGGGTCGTCACCGCAGAAGGTGGGCTGCTCAACCCCAACCATTATTTATCCGTGGCCATTGATTATCTATTCACCCACCGTAAACAATGGTCTAATCAGTTACAGATCGGCAAGACCATTGTTTCCAGTTCGATGATTGACCGTGTCGCAGCCGGCATTAAGCGCCAGGTATTTGAAACCCCGGTGGGTATTAAATGGTTCCAGCCTGGTTTAACCGATGGAATATTGGGTTTTGGTGGTGAGGAATCAGCAGGCGCGACCTTTCTGGCCCGCGATGGTTCTGTGTGGACTACAGACAAAGACGGCATCATAATGGGTCTGTTGGCAGCAGAGATTTTGGCGGTGACTGGCAAAGACCCGTGGATGCTGTTTGGTGATTTAACCCAACGCTACGGCCAGCCGCATTATGGCCGTAAAGACGCCCCCATTAGCGCTGCAGAAAAAGCCCGATTTAAAGCCTTTGACCCGCAGACGTTAAGCCAGACAGCCCTAGCGGGTGAGCCGATCACAGCGGTACGCAACACCGCACCGGGTAACAACGCACCACTCGGCGGTCTTAAGATTGAAACCGACAACGGCTGGTTTGCCGCCCGGCCTTCGGGCACCGAGGCGATCTACAAAATCTACGCTGAAAGCTTTGTCAGCACCGAGCATCTAAAAACCATTTTCACCGAAGCCCAGAAAATCGTGACAGATATTATTCAAAGCTGACCAAATGCAAATGAGTTTACGAGAGCGCTGCACATCCACGATCGTTAACAAAGACGATGCCCTGATGTGCGCGAAGCAATAGAGAAAGGACTTAAAGACAGCAAATCCGGCAGACCGACCGCGGCTGTAACCTAAAAAACGCGTTATGACAGTGCTAACGTGTGTGGAAGATTAGCACCCTCGCAAATAACGCACAAATCATGTTCGTGTAGGCTTTCCGACTGCTAACACACCAAAACAGCGTGGCTTTAGGTTTCTGTCGATGGGCTTGGTTGGCCTGTCGGCAGTTATAGTACACCCAAAGCATAGACGCAGATGGCTAAAATGCGTACACTTACGTCCGCATCAGCGCCCGTAGCTCAGTTGGAT
>DRZW01000192.1 GCA_011380105.1 Halothiobacillaceae bacterium | reverse complement strand
TGTCCGTAAAATCATCATCACCCCAGAGGATGATTTTAAGATTCGCGCCGCATCCGTCGCTGCAGGCTTTGATCACACTATTACCTATCCCATTGATTCAGCCCGGCTGGCATCTGTGTTGCAAAGCGCCCAGCAGCACGATGAAAACAGCCATCCTGTCACCCTGCTGATGGTTGATGATCTACTAACCACCGGTGCCTACTGGCGCAAACATTTTCGCAACCAGAACATCCGTTTTTTATTTGAAAGCGACCCTGAAAAAGCCTTTGAGGTGGCTTTAAGTGAAGGCCCGGATGTGATCTTGCTAGATCTGTATATGCCAGAGATCGATGGCGTTGATTTCGCCCGCATCCTGCGTGAACACCCACGATTAAGCGAAGTACCGATATTATTTCTATCCACCGAAGATCATGACCGCCCTCAGCTGGAAGCCAAGCTGCAAGGCGGTGATGACTTTCTTAGCAAACAGATTGCCCCGGAAGATCTGGTTCGGGTGGTGCATTATCGAGCCCAGCGGTTCCGCCGCGCCATGGCAGCCCGCGAAACCGATTCATTAACCGGGCTACTCAATCACCGCGCCATTAAAAATATGGTCGATGCCGAGATTGACCGCGCCAGCCGTCAAAACCAGCCTTTTTCGGTGGCGATGATTGATATTGACAACTTTAAACACATCAATGACACCTACGGCCACCCCACCGGTGACCGGGTCATTCGTAAACTTTCGTCCCTGCTGAGCACACGCTTGCGCCGCTATGATGGCATAGGCCGTTATGGTGGCGAGGAGTTTTTGCTGGCCTTACCGGCAACAGACATGGCCACCGCTGAGCGCTTAGTTAATGAGTTGCGCGTCAGTTTTGCTCGGGCAGAGATTTATGCCGATAACGGCGACAAATTAACCTGCCATTTCAGTGCTGGCATCGCCTGCTTTCCAGATCACATCACCCCGGCTGAGATCATTGCTGCTGCTGACAAAGCGCTTTATCAGGCCAAAAAACAAGGTCGCAACCGGGTATGCCGCGATCAAGACACCTCGCCTTCAGCTGAACGAGACTTATTGACCGGATAACACAAAAATCCAAAGGATAACAGCCGCTCGACGCAAGAATAACCTTCTTTTGCCTGTATTTTTCGCAGAAAGGCTGTCAAGGTATCCGGGTATTCGTTTTAAGGCTTGCCAACGCTGCATGGGTTGGCGTATCATACAGCGCCGTTTTGGCCTTAAAGGGTTAACACGGATTCGCCGCTTGATGCGTTATTCACTCCGACGTAATCAGGCCATTTATTGATCCAAAACGAACTGGAGTTATCATGCCGAAGATTAAAACCAATCGTGGCGCGGCCAAGCGTTTTAAGGTCACCAAGGGTGGCATTAAGCGTCGCCAGTCGCACCTGCGTCACATCCTCACTAAAAAGTCATCGAAGCGTAAACGCCAGCTGGGCTCTCCTTCCTACGTCCATGAAAATGACGTAGCACTGATTCAGCAAATGATGCCGTACAAACGTAAGTGAGGTAGTGACCCATGGCACGAGTAAAACGGGGCGTTACCGCCCGCGCAAAACACAAGAAGATTCTCAATAAAGCCAAAGGCTATTACGGCGCGCGTTCGCGCACCTACCGGACGGCTAAGCAGTCGGTTATTAAAGCCGGTCAGTACGCTTATCGCGACCGCCGTGCGAAAAAACGCAGCTTCCGTTCTTTGTGGATTACCCGGATCAACGCCGAGGCCCGCAATAACGGTCTGTCTTACAGCCGAATGATGGATGGCCTAAACAAAGCCAACATCCAAGTAGATCGCAAGGTACTCGCTGACTTGGCTGTTTTTGACAAGCCTGGTTTTGCCGCCTTGGCTGAGAAAGCAAAACAAGCTCTTTAATTTGCAAAACAGCCGACACAGAGCGGCCTGGATGATGCATAATATCAAAGGCGTCGAATGGCGCCTTTTTTATTGGGGAATTTATATCAAAAACCATTTGATTTTATTGTGTTTTTGTCGAAAATAACCTGTCTAAATCAATCTCATCCCAGCGGTGAGCATCACTACTAGTCAATCCAGCCACCCTATCTTGAGGAGTACACGCGCGGTGAGCCAATCGTTAGAAACCCTCGAACGCCAAGCACTTGAACGTATCGATGCGGCAACGACGCTAGAGGCACTCGACAACGCCCGGGTTGCATTTATTGGTAAAAAAGGCGAAATCACCCAGCTGATGAAAACACTGGGCAGCCTGCCGCCGGAAGAGCGCAAAGAACAGGGTGCGTTAATCAACGCCGTTAAACAACGCATTGTTGAAGCGATCAACACCCGTAAGGCCACCCTCGAAGCCGCTGCACTGGAAGAAAAGCTTAAAAAGCAAACCATTGATGTCACGTTACCGGCACGTCGCCAGCCACCAGGCAATAAACACCCGGTAACCCAGATAACCGAGCGCGTTGAGGCGATCTTCGGCTCGATGGGTTTTCAAGTTGCCGAAGGCCCAGAAATTGAGGATGACTGGCATAATTTCACCGCGCTTAATATCCCTGAAAGTCACCCAGCCCGCGCGATGCATGATACGTTTTACTTCAATGCCGGGCGGCTTTTACGCACACATACCTCACCGGTACAGATCCGTGCCATGGCCGGTCGCAAGCCGCCTTTGAAAATCATTGCTCCTGGGCGCGTCTACCGTTGCGATTCGGATATGACCCATTCGCCAATGTTCCATCAAATCGAGGTGCTCTACCTCGATGAGCAAGTGCGTTTCACCGATCTGCGTGCCACTTTGGAGACGTTCTTATCAGCGCTGTTCGAGCGCGAAGACTTACCCATTCGCTTACGCCCTTCGTTTTTCCCGTTTACCGAGCCATCCGCTGAAGTCGACATCCAGTGCGTGCATTGCGGTGATGATGGCTGTCGGGTCTGCAAGAACACCGGCTGGATTGAAGTGCTCGGTGCCGGTATGGTCCACCCCAATGTGTTACGTGCTGTTGATATCGACCCGGAGACGACCAGTGGTTTTGCCATTGGCATGGGCGTGGAGCGTCTGGCTATGCTTCGTTACGGCGTGGATGATTTACGGGCGTTTTTCGAAAACGACTTACGCTTTTTACAGCAATTCGCTTAACAGCACTTTTAACTACGCAGCTAACAAATAGCAAAAATGCATGCTTCGCAGTCCGCAAAAGCGGGCATGACCGGCAGAACTCATTGATAATTTAAGCTGACTGAGAAACACTCGCTATGCAGTTTTCCGAACAATGGTTACGCACCTGGATCAACCCCGATATCAACACCCAGGCACTGGCTGATCGCCTGACCTTGGCTGGTCTTGAGGTCGATGCTATCGATCCTGCCTGTGCTGAATTTTCCGGGGTTGTAGTCGGTGAAGTTAAATCGGTTGACCCCCACCCGAATGCCGACAAGTTACGAATCACCCAGGTCTACGATGGCGAACAAACCCATCAGGTGGTTTGCGGTGCACCGAATGTCCGACCTGGTATGCGTGCGCCGTTTGCACAACTCGGTGCAAACCTACCCGGTGGGATAAAGATCAAAAAAACCAAACTGCGTGGCGAAGCCTCACTGGGCATGCTGTGTAGTGCTAGTGAATTGGGGCTAGAATCAAATCAGGACGGACTATGGGCACTGCCTGATGACGCCCCTGTTGGGCGCGATCTGCGCGAGTGGCTTAAGCTCGATGATGCGATCATCACCCTAGGCATTACGCCCAATCGGGGTGATGCGCTCTCTATCGCCGGTTTAGCCCAAGAGTGTACGGCGATATTCGACCAACCCCATCGACCGCCGGTCATCGAACCAGTACCTGAGAGCAGTGAGCATACCCACAACGCCCGCATCACCGCAGTTGACGCCTGCCCGGTTTACCTCACCCGTGCTGTCCGTAACCTCCCTGCGGGCAAGACCACACCAATTTATATCCAGGAACGTCTGCGCCGCAGCGGTATTAAAAGCATCGAGCCGGTGGTCGATATCCTAAATTATGTGATGCTTGAATGGGGCCAGCCCCTGCATGCCTTTGACGCTGATAAGCTTTCTGGTGACATTGAAGTTCGCTACGCCCGCTCTGGTGAGAAACTAATCGCACTCGGCGAACAGACACTCGAGCTCAGCGAAGATTGTCTGGTCATCGCCGATGAACACGAGCCTATCGCACTGGCTGGGATTATTGGCTCCCAACCCAGCGCCGTGGATAGCAACACCCGGCATATCGTTATCGAATCAGCACACTTTGTCCCTGAGGCCATTATTGGCCGGGCTCGGCGCTATGCGCTAAATACGGATGCGGCATTCCGGTTTGAGCGTGGCGTTGACCCAGCTTTACCGCAGCAGGCTTTAGCCCGCGCCTGTGAATTGATTCATCGTTATGTCGGCGGCGAAGTCGGCCCGGTTGTCACCGCCAAAAACAGCCGTGCGATTCCCACCCCTCAACCGATTAAACTCGATATGGACTGGGCGAGTGACCGTCTGGGGATGGCAATCCCCGTGGCGCAAGCGGTGAATCTATTAACGCGTTTAGGCTGTACTGTTGAAGTAAATCAAGCACTGTTGACCGTCACACCGCCCACTCGGCGCTTTGATCTGAAAATAAAAGAGGATTTACTCGAAGAGTTAGCCCGGTTGATTGGTTTTGATCATTTCCGTGCACCCTTAACCCGCATGACACCCGAGGTGGGCGTAATGCCGGTAGTGATCAACCCACAGGCGCATATGGCTGATTTTCTTACCGCACGGGGTTATTTTGAGGCGATCACCTACAGCTTTATCGATCCCGAAGCACATCGGCATCTTCACCCGCAGTGCGAGCCCATCCGCCTGGCTAATCCGATTGCCAGTCAAATGGCGGTTATGCGCCAAAGTCTCTGGC
>DRZW01000226.1 GCA_011380105.1 Halothiobacillaceae bacterium | reverse complement strand
GGGATGCGCTATTAGCGACCGGTACAAATCACCTTTTGGCTATCTCCGGGCTGCATGTAGGTTTGATCGCCGGGTTATTTGGCTTTGTAATGCAAAAAGTTTGGCGACACAGCACCCTTTCGGCAGTCTTCCCCGCTCAGCGGGCTGGTGCAATGGCGGCTGTTGTTGCTGCTTGGGGTTATGCGTTAATCGCTGGTTTGTCTATCCCAACGTTGCGTGCCGCACTAATGCTCAGCATCTTGCTTTCCGGGTTGTTGTTTAAGCGTCGCTGGCGATTGTTTGATCTGTGGTTGCTGGCTATGCTGGCGGTGTTGTTGATCGATCCGGCCTCACCTTTAGATGTGGGTTTCTGGCTGTCTTTCGCCGCGGTTTTGGTGATTATTATCGCTGTGCAAACCCGCCCTAGAGGTTGGGTTTTGTTTAGTCTAATTACGCTGCAAATATTGTTATTTGTGGGGTTGCTGCCCTTAACCTGGGGCATGTTTGATCGCATTCCTTGGATGTCGCTACCGGCTAATTTGTTTGCCGTGCCTTTGGTAACAATCATTCTCACACCACTGGCGTTAATGACGTTGTTCATTGCAGCAATTTATCCGCCTGCTGCCGGGCCATTGATTTGGGTTGCTGACTGGCTTGCGGTGGCGCTGTTCTCCGTGTTGAGTTGGTTGGTTGAGATCGGGCCGAATACTTTGATTGCCGCGCCGTCTTTGCCTGCGCTGGTTTTGGTTACCCTTGGGTGTTTATGGCTGTTGATGCCGCGTGGCTGGCCAGGAAAACCGCTTGCGCTTTTGTTGTTTCTGCCCGCGATTGTCAACTCTGAGCCTCGCCCCGCCCCAGGTGAGTTGAATCTGGTGGTGTTGGATGTCGGGCAGGGCACGGCGATTTATATTCAAACGCATCAGGGAGATTATCTGTATGATGTCGGGCCGCGCTGGGGTGATTTCGATACCGGTCAAATGGTGGTGCTGCCGACGCTGCGAGCTCTGGGGGTGACAGATCTGGATAAAATTATTTTAAGCCACCCTCATTTTGATCATGTCGGGGGGTTGCCCGCCGTGCACGCGCAATTTCCTGACACCCCAATTTGGGGCGAGCCTGCTCCTGATGATGCTGCCAAGATTGAATACCAACCCTGCGAAGATGGCTATCAATGGCAACAGGACGGGGTGGTGTTCACCCTCAAGCAGGCTCCCTTTAGGGATGTCAATGAAGGCTCCTGTGTGTTGCTTTTAGAAACAGCTAATACGCGCATTTTGCTAACCGGCGATATCGAAGCGGCCGGCGAACATTGGTTAATGCGTCATTACTCAATGCAGGCTGATGTAATCTATGTGCCTCATCACGGCTCATCCACTTCCTCTACCGAGGCGTTTGTTAAGCAAACCGGAGCTCAAATTGCACTGAATTCTGCAGGCTTTTTAAACCGCTATGGCCACCCGCACCCGGCTGTGGTTGCGCGTTGGGAAGAGCAGGGCGCGGCTTTTTATAATACCGCTGAGCATGGGGCTTTATTTTGGGAGAACGGTCGGGTTAGCAG
This sequence comes from Halothiobacillaceae bacterium, assembly GCA_011380105.1. Taxonomy (GTDB): domain Bacteria; phylum Pseudomonadota; class Gammaproteobacteria; order Halothiobacillales; family Halothiobacillaceae; genus Guyparkeria. Next base: position 3,395 of record DRZW01000226.1, on the reverse strand, counting down.
TTGTCGGGAGCGGCGTTGGCCTTTTGCTTGGCGGGCACACGGTCAATAGCAATCAGGTGGGTTGGTGTGTTGCTTCGGTTAAGATCGATAAAAGTGGTGGGCATAAAAAACCCGCCACGCAGGCGGGTCTTTAATTCGTATAAGATCTGTTTTTAGTCTTCTGGGGTCAGCACTGGGTAGACGCCGTTTTCATCGTGTACTTCACGGCCGGTTAGCGGCGGGTTGAATACACAAATCAGGCGCATGTCCTCACTCCCCCCGCGCAGATAATGCTTGTCAGCGGCTGGATCATTTAACAAATACATCATGCCATCGCGAATAGGGTAGGTGACATCATTGGTGATGTCATGAATCTCACCGTTTCCACCGACGCAGTAAACCGCTTCGATATGGTTGGCATAGTGGATATAGGTCTCGGTGCCGGCGCGGATAATGGTGTCGTTGTAGGAAAAGCCAACTTTATCGTCCGCCAGAATCAAACGGCGGCTAACCCAGTTGCCGTTTTCGGCTTCGACTTCACGCTCGGTGCCAATAATATCACGATCAAGATAACGTACTAACATGGATATTACTCCTTGTAATATAAAACCCCATCACCAAAGGGGTGATGGGGCAGGGTATTGATTACAAACAAGTCAACCTTTCTTACGAGCGGCGACTGCGGCATCAACCGCTTCATCAAGAATATCCAAGCCTTTGTCGAGCTCTGCCTGGCTGATGGTTAATGCGCTTAAAAATTTGATCACTTGATCATCGGCTCCGGCGGTTTCAGCGAGCAGGCCACGCTTGAATGCTTCGGCTGAGACATCATTGCAGAAATCTTCAAGCTTAGACTCAATGCCCCAGATCATGCCCAAACCGCGTACATCGGAGATATAATCCGGGTGTCGAGCGGCGATGGCCTTAAACCGCTGCTCAACCTGCTTGCCTTTGGCAACAACTTCTTTGGAGAAGCGATCATCTTTCCAGCGGTCGAGTGCGGTTGCACCGGCAACGAAGGCCAGCGAGTTACCACGGAAGGTGCCGGTGTGCTCGCCCGGAGCCCACTCATCCACTTCTGGGCGCATCAATACCAGTGCCATCGGAAAGCCTGTACCGATTGATTTAGAAACGGTGACGATATCCGGCTTAATGCCTGCGCGCTCAAAGCTAAAGAAGTTGCCGGTTCGGCCATTGCCCACCTGAATGTCATCGACAATGAGCAGAATGTCCAAGTCTTTACACATTTTTTCGAGCTTTTGCAGCCATTCAACGGAGGCAACATTAATGCCGCCTTCGCCCTGAATGGTTTCAACCACGACACCAGCGGGTAATTCATAACCCGAGCTGGGGTCTTCATAGTATTGGCGCAGCATATCGATGCTGTCCATCTGCTCATCGCCTCCGTCAAAATAGCCGTCGTAGGGCATTTTGGTGACGTTTAGTGGTACGCCGTAGTAATCGTCTTTATAAAATTCATTACCCGATACCGACAACGCCCCGAGGGTGTGACCATGGTAGGCGTTGGTAAAGGTGACAATCTTGGAGCGCTGCTTGACCTTGCGCGCTAGCTTCAGCGCGGTTTCAACAGCGTTGGTACCAGTTGGGCCGACAAACTGGATTTTATAATCGAGATTGCGCGGCTTTAGGATGATGTCCTGAAAGCGCTTAATGAACTCGTATTTGGCATCAGTGGCTTTATCGAGCGCATTGATGACGCCATCGCGCTCCATAAAATCAATGACTGCACGCTTGATTGCCGGATCGTTGTGCCCGTAGTTAAGAGAGCCTGCACCGCCGAAGAAATCAATGAATTCCTTGCCTTCGTGATCCCACATGGTGGCGTTTTTTGCTTTAACAAAAATAGTCGGAAATGAGCGGATATAACCGCGTACATTCGACTCGTATTGCTCGAACAGTTTAATGTCCATCACAATTCCTCTTACAAAATAACAAATGAATGAATACTGTAGCGTGCTGGAGGCTGCAATATGGTGACATCCACAACCATAACAGGCATTTGATTAAGTCAGCTCGATGCGATAAAGATCTTCCGGCTGATGATCGCCACCCAAAAGCGCGCTGGAAAGGTACGGCTGACGGGTGATCGGGCAGCCTAATTTCTCTGCCCAGCGGGTGAAGAGTGCCTGCGATGCCTGATTGTCTGGCGAGATGGTTAAATCAATGGCACGCAAATCTGAGAACCAAGGACGATCCTGTAGGTTTTTTAACAAACCTGAGGCGACGCCTTGGCCACGTGCGGCGGCATCAACACCAATCTGCCAGACAAACAAGGTGTCGGGGCGGTCAGGCCGAATATAGGCGGTAACAAACCCGAGCAGTTGCTCTTTATCCTCAGCGACCGCACAGGTGCTGCGAAAATGGTCTGCCAGCAGGAAGTAGAGATAAGCAGAATTGAGATCAAGCGTACCGGCACGCTCAACAAGCTGGTGAATCCGACCGCCATCTTCCTGGCGAGGCTCACGATAGGTGATGGTCATATGCTCATTTACTCGGTTTAACTAAAAGGCTGATTCTAGGTAAATAACCAGACCAATTTAAGTCACCGAGTTCATTTAAGTGAGTAACCATTATAGATCACCGATAAAAAACCTCAAATCGGGCAGACCCGACTGGGGAGGCTTTTTGTAGCTATAGAGCTTGCTTGGCAAAGGCCTCGTATTGATCAAAGCCACGTTTTTTCAACAGCTTATAGAGCAGCTCCATGCCAGCATCTATTTGTTGTGGCCGGGGGTATTGAAGCTCCTCCTCGCGTACCTGTTTATAGAGCTGGTCAAAATCTTTTTTTAGTTTTGGGTCATGCAGACCGTGGCGGGTGGAACGAAATCCGGTGATTTCACCGTCTTTGTTGGTTTCGGCTTGAAAATAACCCAAAGTCCAGTAATGATCACCATTTTTACAACGGTTCTTGGTGACGGCAAAAAACTTATTGCCCTGTTTGATCTCATCCCATAACAACTTATACACACAGCGCGGTACATCAGGGTGGCGAATCAGGTTATGCGGTTTGCCAATGGCATCTTCCTTAGTAAATCCGGTAACTTTAGTAAACATCGGATTGATAAAGGTGATGACACCGCGATGATCCGTGCGCGTGGAGATGATTTCCGATTCCTTGAGCTCGCGTTCCTGACCTGACAATTTCTCCGGTTGCATAAAATCTCCTCTTAAATTCTGCGTTGTATTCAATTGTTTATTCTTTAAGACAAATGTTTATTATTTAAGACAAATATCAGGATTAATCACAGCCTGTTATATCCGTCGGCAAATTCTTAAATGACTTTAGAGTAGCGTTGTCTCATCTTCAATGTCAGGTAGGCATCAAATGCCATGCAGATATTACGGATTAAAAGCCGACCGCTTTCAGTGACGATAATCTCGTTTTGGTTTAATTC
>DRZW01000227.1 GCA_011380105.1 Halothiobacillaceae bacterium | reverse complement strand
TCCATACTGTTTGCTATTGCTGGCGATTGCCTTAATGGCGCTGCGCTGGTGGTTGATCGGCTATCAGGCTGATCTGCTTTGGTGGTTGCTGTTTGCGCAGTTGCTGCACGCGGCGAGTTTTGGTCTGACCCATGCGGTGGGCATCTGGGTGGTGGATCATCAATTCACCGGTTCAGCCCATGCCCGGGGGATGGCGGTCATGTCAGCGGTCAGCTACGGTGGCGGTGCTGCGGCCGGTCTATTTTTAGCCGGCTTTTTATGGGATGTGGTTAGTGCGGGCACCGCATTTGCACTGATGAGCGTGATCAGTCTGATTGCGCTGGGTATTATGGCCACAAGCAAAGCGGTTATACACTGGCAATCCCAACCCCAGAGATAAGGGTATTTAAGTCATAATGGCTCAGCAGAACCAAACAACAGTCGGTCAGGCGGTAGCGCACTGGTATCAGAGCCCGGCTGGAGCGCAGGCTTCAGCAGACTTAGCTCGCCGGTTAGGCCAGTGCGCGCAGACGGCGTTTGGCTATCATGCATTGGTATTAGGCTCAGGGGCGGCTGGCCTGGATGAACGGATTGATTGGTCGTCATTGTTATCCGTGCCGCTGGTAGCCACTGTGGATGCGGTGGGGGCTTCTGGCGGACAAAGCCGGTCTGCCACCGTGCGCGCTCAAATGGATGCGTTGCCCTTTGAGTCTGAATCGATTGATGTTGTCATTGCCCCGCATTTACTCGAAGCCCGCAGCAACCCTCACGAGTTATTACAGGAAATCGACCGCGTACTTCGACCGGAAGGGCGGTTGTTTATCGTGGGGGTTAATCCCACAAGCCTGTTAAAAATTGCCGCCTTACTGGGCGTACCCTGTCATCAAGATTTGCGTTCTGGTGCGCATCACCCCGCTTGGCGGGTGGTCGACTGGTTGCGGCTGCTAGGTTATCAAATTAATGCGATTGAACCGATAGGCGGGTTCTGGCCGGGTTGTCGCAAGCCGGTTAAAAGTGGTTCGGGGTTGCAACGTTTAAGTGCTGACTGGGCCTGGTTTCTGCATGGTTGTTATCTGATCGATGCCTCCAGGCGCGTGAGTAGACCACATGCATTAAAGCCGGAATTTCGGTTAAGTGAGTGGATTAATCGCAAAACGAAACCAGTTGCCGCACCGGGTGCGCGCCGTGTTGAAAAACGATGTAATCGCAATGAATAAAACCGCTGAGCCTGCAAAGGTAAAAATCTGGACCGACGGCGGCTGTCGGGGTAACCCAGGACCGGGTGGCTGGGGCGCGGTGCTGCGCTACAATGAGCATGAGCGCTTGCTTAAAGGCTATGAGGCGCATACCACCAACAACCGCATGGAGTTAACCGCAGCGATCAAAGCGTTGGAAACCTTAACCCGCCCCTGTAATGTGGACTTAACCACAGACTCCCAATATGTGCGTCAAGGCATTACCCAGTGGATTCATAACTGGCGGCGGAAAAACTGGCGCACTGCTTCCGGAAAGCCTGTTAAAAATGCAGATTTATGGCAGCGGCTCGATGCCGCCTGTCAGCGGCATCAGGTGAACTGGCACTGGACCCGCGGACACACGGGTCATCCGGAGAATGAATTGGCCGATGATTTGGCCAATCAAGCGATGGATGAGCTGGCTGCAAAACATTTTGCAGAGTGATACCCATATGACGGTCGCCGCCAGAGCTTAAATAACCGCTTTTTTGTTGGTTGTCGGGTTGTTGATGCTCGCTGCATTTACCTTTATGACCAAGCAGACTACCGAGTGATAAGGTTGCAGATTGTTAATTTTTAGTTGCGCACCTCGAAAAACTTGCTGCGCAAGCCGATTGCTGCGTTTGGCGGTGCTCGCTCCCTTGTCTAAAGCCATGTCCTATCTGAGTCGCAGTGCGCCGTCCGACTTGCACTTCGGCTGGTGATGGCGGTTTTCAAGGTGCCCATCTGTGAGCATTGGCGTGACGCTGGGTTCGCCAGAAGAGCTGATTAAGCCAATGCTGGCTCAGGCGGATAGTGTGTTTTATCAGGCCAAGGAAGTCGGATGGCCCCAGCGTGTTTTTGCTAAAAGCTATTAATTCCTGCAAGCTTGATTGAATCAGATCGAGGTGGCAGGTGTTAGATTATTAACGTGCACCCGTTACAAAACAATGGGTTGATGGATTGGCTATGAAAATAACCAAATTTATTAGTCGTTACCGTGGCGTGCTGTTGATTTTAGGGTTGGCAGCGGTGGTGGCGCTGTGGGTGACCACAGGCGAAAACGCCGTGGATTTGGACGATAGCATTAAGTCAGAGCCCGTTGTTCGGGTTGCGGTTGAAACGCGCACCGCCGAGTGCATTGAGCAACTGGTGGTTGCCCATGGGCATTTAGAACCCGAACAGGTGGTTTTGGTGCGCGCCAAGACCGGCGGCCAGATTGAGCAAACCATGGTAGAGGAAGGCCAACTGGTGGCTAAAGGTGAGCCACTTGCACAGATTGAGCTCGACGATCGCAATGCTCAGCTGGCTCGCGCCCTGGCCGCGCGGGAGCATGCTCAGAGTGATTATGATGCTGTCAGCCGATTGGCAGACCGTGGGTTTCAGGAGCGACTTCAGGTTACCCGCGCTCAGGCTAATTTACAGGCCGCTCAGGCCGAAGTCGAGTCGATCCGGCTTGATATTGAGCACACCACCATCACCGCCCCGATTGACGGCATGGTCAATGAGCTAATGGCCCGAACCGGGGATGTAGTATCCATTGGGGACCCGGTGGTGGAATTGATTGAGAACAATCCGTTGCGGGCAGAAATACAAATACCGCAGCACCGGGTCGCCTCGATTCGCCCCGGCCTTAAGGCGCGGGTCGAGCTGATTGATGGCAGCGAGCATACCGGCATTGTCAGCTATATCTCCTCGCGCGCCAATCCAGAAACCCGCACTTTCAGCGCAAGGGTACGGGTGGAAAATCCTGAACGGAATCTGCCCTCCGGTACCAGCGTGACGGTCACCATTCCGGTAGCCACCATTAAAGCCCATAGCATTTCACCGGCACTAATTAGCCAGCATCCTCAAACCGGCGCATTAGGCGTTATGTTGGCAGAAGAGCAAGGGGACGGAGAGACCATCGCCCGATTTGTTGAGATTGAACCGGTGCGAGCCTCGGCAGACCGAGTCTGGGTGGCGGGGTTGCCTGAATCGGTCCGACTGATTACCCGTGGGCAGGGCTTTGTCCGTGATGGGGATGTGGTGCGTGTGGTCGATGAAGAGAATGTACCGAGCCTACCCGATCGAGCACAGCCAGATACAGGGGAAGCTGCGCTGTGAATGCCATCATTACCGCCGCATTTGCACGTTCACGCTCGGTCTTGCTGGTTTTTTTAATGCTGCTGACCGCCGGTGGTATTAGCTATGCTGTAATCGCCAAGGAGGCCGCGCCGGATATTGATATCCCAATTTTTTTCGTCACTGTGACCTACCCGGGTATTTCGCCGGATGACAGTGAGCGGCTTTTGGTGCGGCCATTAGAGCGCGAGCTTTCGGGTATTGATGGCTTAAAAGAGCTCACCGCCAGTGCCGGGGAGGGTTTTGCGCTGATCAAACTGGAATTTGAAGCCGGCTTTGACAACCGCCAAGCCTTATCCGATGTTCGCGAAGAGGTAGATATGGCCAAACCCGAGTTACCGGCGGGGGCCGAGGAGCCGGAGGTGATGGAAGTGGATTTATCCATGTTTCCGGTGCTGACTGTTGTGCTGTCCGGCACCTTGCCCGAACGCACCCTAGTGAGTTTGGCTCGGGAATTGCGCGATGCCATTGAAGCCGTGCCGGGCGTGCTGGAAGTGGTGATTGGCGGTGACCGCGATGACTTAATGGATGTGATTGTAGATCCGCGTACCCTAGAGACCTACCGCCTGTCGTATAACGACCTGGCCGCAGCGGTCGAAAGAAACAATCGATTGATTGCCGCCGGTGCCATGGATACCGGTGCCGGACGGATCAACCTGAAAGTGCCGGGTGTGATTGAGTCGGTTGATGATGTCCTCGATCTTCCGGTGCTGGTGCGCGATGGCACGGTAGTGACCTTCGGGGAAATCGCCACCGCCCAGCGCACCTTTAAAGATCCGGAAAGCTTCGCCCGGATTAATGGCCAGCCGGCGGTTTCATTGGAAATCCGCAAGCGTGGCGGGTCGAATATCCTTGAAACCGTAGCCGCTACTCGAGCGATTGTCGAAGAACATGCGCAATCTTGGCCGGGTGGGGTTGATGTTACCTTTATGCAGGATCAGGCCGAGGATATCCGTGATCTACTCGGTGATCTGGAAAACAACGTCCTGACCGCGGTTTTTCTGGTGATGTTGACGGTGGTCGCCTTTCTGGGCGGGCGTTCGTCCTGGTTGGTGGGCTTGGCAATTCCTGGGGCTTTTCTCTCCGGGGTTTTAGTCCTCTATCTAATGGGCTTTACCCTAAATATTGTGGTGCTGTTTGCCCTGATCCTGGTAGTTGGCATGCTAGTGGATGGGGCGATTGTCGTGCTAGAGCAGGCGGATCGATATCTGGCAGAAGGCTTGGGGCAACAGGCGTTTCGTGAAGCCTCCATCCGGATGGCTTGGCCAATTATTGCCTCGGTGGCCACCACCGTAGCGGTTTTCTTTCCGATGCTGTTCTGGCCAGGGCTGGTGGGTGAATTCATGTTGTTTTTACCGGCCACCGTGATTATCACCCTGCTGATGTCGTTATTGATGGCGCTGATCTTCATCCCGGTGTTGGCTGCCGCATTGGGGGCCGGTAAGCCGAGTCGCCCGGAGCAGGTGGCGCATATTCAGGCCGCGCAAATGGGGGATTTTTCTAAGGCACGGGGTTTTACTCGGCGTTATCTGCATCTGCTCGATTGGGCTGTGCGGCATCCCGGCCAGACATTGTTGGTTGCCTTTACATTACTCATCGCTATTTTTTACATCTATAACG
>DRZW01000229.1 GCA_011380105.1 Halothiobacillaceae bacterium | reverse complement strand
TGGTGGAAGAATATTGGTTGCCGTTGCATATGCACATTGGTACGCCGGCGATCCCGACGGTGGCTGTGGGTGATCATGTGTTGCGCGGGCAATTAATTGCCCGTCCCGATGATTTTGTTTCAGCAGCGATCCATGCGCCGACCTCCGGTACGATTCGCGCCATTGAGCCCCACCCGCTCCCGCACCCCGGTGGCCTAAGCGCCCCCAGTATTATCCTAGCTGCCGATGGCGAGGATACCCCCGCAGAACCCATGCCACCCTGGGAAAACTACATTGAGAAATCGCCCAACCAAATCCGCACGCGCCTGCGTGATGCTGGGGTGGTGGGTTTAGGCGGTGCTGTGTTCCCCACAGCGGTGAAAATGGCCGTGAAAAACCCCGGTCAGATCAAAACCCTGGTATTAAACGGAGCAGAATGCGAGCCGTACATTAGCTGTGATGATCGTTTAATGCAGGAGCAGCCTGACCAGATTCTAGCCGGTGCGCGGGTAGTGATGCATGCGCTGGGTGCCCGGCAGTGCTTGATTGGCATTGAAGATAACAAACCGAAAGCTGTTGCAGCCATGCGTGCAGCAGTGGAGCGCCTGCCTGATGATGCGGGTGAGTTTGCGGTAATGGTGGTGCCTACGATCTATCCCGCCGGTGGGGAAAAGCAGTTGCTGCGTAACCTAACCGGTGTGGAGGTACCGCGCGGAAAGCATGCCACCGATTACGGTATGCTCTGCTTGAATGTGGGCACTGCCGCTCATGCCTACCTTGCGGTGGTGGCGGGTGAAGGTTTAATTGAGCGGGTAGTGACCGTTACCGGTGGCGGTGTGGCGCATCCGCAGAATTTTCGGGTGCGGATCGGCACCCCGATGTATCAGGTGATTGACCAGGCGGGCGGTTATACCCACGGCGTGGACCGATTGCTGATGGGCGGGCCGATGATGGGCATCGCTTTGGAGCATGATCATGTGCCGGTAGTAAAAGCCACAAACTGTTTATTGGCATTACGTCCGGAAGATCGCGACTGCCCACCCGACCCGCAGCCCTGCATTCGCTGTTCACGCTGCGCGGATTATTGCCCGGCTGATTTGCTGCCACAGCAGCTTTACTGGCATGCGCGCTCTGAACAATTTGATCGTGCAGTGGATTATCACTTATTCGATTGCATCGAATGTGGGGTGTGCTCGGCGGTTTGTCCCTCACATATTCCGCTGGTGCAGTATTTCCGGTCGCCAAAACCGAAACCTGGGCGGCCCAGCGTGAAAAAGCCAAGGCTGAGCAGGCCCGGCGGCGCTTTGAGTTCCATAATGAGCGCATAGAACGCCAAAAGGCCGAGCGCGAAGCGGCGTTAGCCAAAAAACGGGCAGCCATGAAAGCGGCTCAGAAAAAAGCCGCCGAACAAAAAGCCGATCAGCAAAAATCGGATTTGTCGAAAGATGGGGCTGAAGTAAAATCCGCGCCCGCAAAGACCGCTGGGTTGGATATACAAGCCGCCCGCGAACGCGCCCGCGCCCGAAAAGAAAAAGCCCGCCAACGTCGGGCAAAGCAGGCAGGTCAAACCGGCGCGCAGGCCGACTCTGAGCAAGCTGCTCAGACAACCACAGAAAAAGAAACCGTGCAGGAGCGCTAGTGAAGTTTCCCGTTCAAACCTCACCGCATGTTGAAGCCAATCAGGATGTGGCTCGGGTGATGGATCAAGTGATCATCGCGCTATTGCCCGGTACGCTGGTGGCGATCTGGTTTATGGGCTGGGGCGTGTTATTTAATGTCGGGCTGGCGGTGTTAACCGCTCTGGTGGTGGAGGCGGTGATGCTCTGGTTGCGCGCCCGTCCAATTCGCCCGGCATTAAATGATCATTCCGCGATTGTGCTGGCCTGGATTTTAGCGTTATGCCTGCCCAATTTAGCCCCTTGGTGGTTGTCCGTGGTGGGTAGTTTAATGGCCGTCATGGTTGCCAAGCAGCTTTATGGTGGGATTGGCTTTAACCTATTTAACCCGGCCATGGTCGGCTATGTGATTTTGCTGGTGTCATTTCCGGAAATGATGACTCGTTGGGGGGTGGGTATCGCACCTTATGCCGATCAACTCACCCTCACGCAAACCGCAGCCTGGATGTTTGCAGGCCAACTCCCGGCTGGGATGATGATTGACGGGCTTACCAAAGCAACGCCGCTGGATGCGGTACGTACCGAGCTTGCCGTGAATGGCCATATCGGCAGCGTGACGGCCAGTATTTTTGATCCATCCGTCTCTTGGAATCTATGGTTGAATTTAGCGTTCCTCGCCGGTGGCATCTGGCTATTAATCACCCGTACCATCCGGTGGCATATACCGGTGGCGACTATTGCCGGGGTGGTGATCACCTCAGGGTTTCTTTGGTTGATTGACCCGAGTCGTTTTGCTGATCCGGGTTTTCACCTGTTGGCCGGGGCGGTGATTTTTGGGGCATTTTTTGTCGCCACTGATCCGGTTACATCCTCGACCACCCCGGTTGGTCGGTTAGTGTTTGGGTTTGGTGTTGGCATGTTCGCAGTGTTAATCCGCGCTTTTGGCAATTATCCCGACGGGGTTGCCTTTGCTATTTTACTGATGAATATGGCCGTACCGCTGATTGATTACTACACCCAGCCGCGGGCTTTTGGTCATAAAAAGCGGGGGTAATGCATGAATGAGATTGACCCGCGTCGCATTGCCATTACCACCGCTCTATTGGTCGTGTTTTTCGTACTAGGCGTGGGGATTGTTGCCTATACCCAAGAAAAAACCGCCGAGCAGATCCGATTAAATCAAGAGGCGGTGCTGTTAGGCCAAATTGTGGCGGTATTGCCCGCATCGCACTTTGATAACAACCCTGCTGAAACCGCCTTTGTGTTGCCCAATCCTGAACAGCTTAATCTCGGTGATTCGGTGTTAGTGGCTGGGGTGACGCCTGATGCGCAGGATTTGGCCAAGGCAATGCGCGCCGGGCAGGTGGGTTTTCTGGCAACTAAGGATAATCAACCAAAAGCCGTGGCGGTGCCAGTAGTAACCCATCGGGGTTACTCCGGTGATATCCGCCTGCTTGTCGGTGTGGATGCTGAGCAAACCATCACCGGAGTGCGGGTCTTGCAGCAAAACGAAACACCGGGACTGGGGGATAAAATTTTATCCTCACGCACCGACTGGATTTTGGCCTTTGATGGCCGCAGTTTAAATGATCCGGCATCCGAGCGCTGGACGGTGCAAAAACATGGCGGTGAGTTCGATCAGTTCACCGGAGCGACGATTTCCCCACGAGCGGTGGTCGAGGCAGTGCATCAGGCGCTGGTGTATGTTAATACGCATTATGATCAGTTATTTGTCATGCCATCACCAAAGCCCGATACAATGCCCATAGAGGAGCAAGCCAATGAGTGAGGTGAATTACCGACAGCTAACTATTGATGGCCTGTGGAAGAATAACCCGGCGCTCGTACAGGTGCTGGGCTTGTGTCCCTTATTGGCGATTTCCAATACCACCATCAATGCCTTGGGTTTAGCGATTGCGACATTGGTAACGATTATCGTCTCTAACGGGTTGGTGTCGATTATCCGGGATTGGGTGCGGGCCGAAGTGCGCCTGCCGGTATACGTAATGGTCATCGCCTCGGTTGTGACCGTAATAGAACTGGTAATGAAAGCCTACTTTCATTCGTTATACCTAGCGCTGGGGATTTTTATCCCGCTGATCGTAACCAACTGCATGATCATTGCCCGCGCAGAAGGATTTGCCTCCAAAAACGCGCTCATGCCCAGCTTGTATGACGGGCTGATGATCGGTTTAGGTTTTGGGTTAGTGTTGGTGGTGCTGGGTGCGGCACGGGAGATTGTCGGTTTTGGCACCTTGTTTGTTAATGCAGACCAGCTTTTCGGCCCAATGGCCGAAAACTGGACCATCACCCTGCTGCCGGAGGATAAAACATTTTTGCTTGCGATTATGCCACCAGGCGCATTTATCGGGCTGGGCTTATTAATTGCCATTAAGCAGGGGATTGACCGGCGCGGGCAGCTCAAACAAAAATTAGCCAAGGCAGAGCGCCGTGGTGCTGCACAAAATCCAACGGAAACTGCGTGAATTTGATACGCCGCTGACCTATGACCGCAAGGCGGATAAAGACCCCTTTAACAAAACCAAAACCTTCCTCAAAAAGAAATTCGACGCTTGACTTTGGTTTTGTCAACGCCTATCATGCCGACCTTCGTAATAGATCGGCGCTTGCCAATTTATTGTGAAGGCGCTATTTTGGCGGGCATTCGGAGTGTAGCGCAGTCTGGTAGCGCACCTGTTTTGGGAACAGGTGGTCGGGGGTTCGAATCCCTCCACTCCGACCAATCAATTAAAGACACTTGCGCCTGTAGCTCATCTGGATAGAGCATCGGCCTTCTAAGCCGAGGGTAGCAGGTTCGAGTCCTGCCGGGCGCGCCACAAGCGCAGCTGTAATGGTGACTGTAGCTCAGTTGGTAGAGCCCTGGATTGTGATTCCAGTTGTCGTGGGTTCGAGCCCCATCAGTCACCCCACCATTTTGAAAAAACCCGCCATGTGCGGGTTTTTTCGTTTCTGGTCATGCTGATCAATGGCTTTTTGATGGGTGCAAACCCGAAAATCGAGCCAGCGTTCTTTTCCACCATGCAGTCGTTGCAAAGGTTTGCGCTATAAATATTCATAGCTATTCTATCGCGGGCATTGAGCTGGAAGTGCAGTTTAAGTCAGTGAAATACCTGCGTCTGCGCATAACCCCCAGCGGTACGGTGCGGGTGTCTGCGCCTTGGAAAACCTCTTGGGCGGAAATAGAGAATTTTGTACAGCAGCATCAGGGTTGGATTAAAGCCAAACAAGCCGAGTTGGCAGCTCGGCCAGCGCCACCTGTGGCCGAATTTATGGACGGCGAAAACCATTATTTGTGGGGGCATGCCTACGCGCTAGCTACCCATGTAAAAC
>DRZW01000069.1 GCA_011380105.1 Halothiobacillaceae bacterium | reverse complement strand
TGCCTGCTGAGAAACTTGAGCAAGCATTAGCTAATTTTTCTGAATATAATCAGAAGCCTCTTGCATGGGCTAAGAAAAAGAAATTAACCCCAGGATATTGATCAAGTCCATAAGCTAACCTCCACCTTGGAGAACGCGTTAAGCGGATTGAAGATGGACTTGTGGGGATTGCAGAGCTGCTTGAAGCGTTGCACATTGGGAGTGAAACGCTGCAGTACGAACAGGTGCAGCTATCCGGGCGCGCTTATCTGGAAAAGGCGCGTACGTTGATTGAATAAGCGTCAAGGCTTAACGCAGAAAACCGGCAGGTTTATAACCTGTCGGTTTTTTTGGTTTGGGGGCTGACATAAACCACCCCTATGGTTTGAGGTTGTTTTAGCTGGGGTTTGTTGTGTTTTCTTACAGTTCACCGTAAGAATGCAAGCCGTCTAGGAATATGTTCACGCCTAAGAATGCGAAGGTGGTGATACCCAGACCAACTATGCTCCACCAGGCCATAAAACTGCCGCGCCAGCCTTTGGTTAGGCGCATGTGCAGCCAAGCGGCATAGTTCAACCAGACGATCAGTGCCCAAGTTTCTTTAGGGTCCCAGCTCCAATAGCCGCCCCAAGCTTCTGCTGCCCACATTGCACCGAGGATGGTGGCGATAGTGAAAAACGCAAAGCCTAATGCGATGGACTTGTACATAATGTCATCCATCACTGCAAGACTCGGCAGGCGGTCATTGGGGCCATCGCCGCCCATCTTTTCCTTGATCAGATAGGCAATGCCAATCATCGCGGCAATCGCAAAGGTGCCATAGCCAATAAAGTTGGTGGGCACATGAATCTTCATCCACCAGCTCTGCAGGGCGGGAATTAACGGTTCGATCCGGTGCGCATCTTGAGTGAAGTGATACCACATCAAGAAAATCAGTGATGCGGCAATGATTAGCATTACAAACCCGCCTAAGGTTCGGTTGTTGTAGCGCTTTTCGTAGAACAGATACAACAGAGCGGTGAATACGGCAAACATGACGAACACCTCATAGAGGTTGCTCACCGGGATGTAGCCGTAGGAGATGTCGATCAGATAAGTTTCGCGCCAGCGGGCAAAGAACCAGATAAAGCCGAATACTGAGCCGGCCCAGGTGAGCCAAGTGCCAACTTTAAGGCCAAAATCCGAGCGTATAGCTGTGGAAATTAGGTAGGTGGGCGTGGCCAACAGATAGAGCACGACCATCCACATGCTTGCAGCAACACTGGAAAACATGTAGTTCAGGAAAAAATTGTCTGCCTGTGCGGCGGCTAAGGCTGAACGGCCAATGGCGGCACCGTCTTCGGTGTAGGTTGAGTATAGACCGATAGAGATCAGTGAGCCTACCCCAACAGCGGCAAAATACCATTTGCTCTCGGGCCAAACCCAGCCTAAGTAAGCTACTAGTCCTGCCGTTATAAACAGCACGATAATGCTGTAATAGCCCATGTGATCGTGATACATCACCGTGGAGATCAATGCGACGGTGAACATCAACGCGGTCCAAATACCGTCTGCGAGCTTAAAGCGCCGGCCACGCAGTGCGCCAACCGGAGGTTCATAGCCCCGTATCATTTGTTCATTGGGAACAGACATAATTTATGGTCTCCTGCACGGAAATTAGATTGTTTAACACCGGGTTAATTTTGTTTCATATCTGAGTGGCAGCTGAGCTTTTGCTCAGCCGCACTGAACAGAATGCGGGTTATGTTACCGGCATTCATTCATCAATATAAGGGTTTTGACTGTTCGTTTGGCTTTAGTTCAGCTGCAATCTTGTCAAATTCGTGGTTAAAATCCGCATTCTTGCGCGCATCGCTGCCAGCAACCAGTATGCGGTAACTTGGTTGTCCTCCCTCGTTGTTTTCATTGGGCTTGATTAAAACCCAAGTACGGCGGAAATGCACATAAAACTGCATGAAGATACCGATGGTCAGCATAATCGAGCCTAAATAGACCCAGAACATACCCGGCGAGCGGGTTATTTCCAGTCCGGTGGACTGAATGTGGTTAAAGTCTGAAAGCTGCAAAAACACCGGTGAGCCATAAACAGGGATCACTGGGATGGCATCCAATGCGTCTTCAAAGAATCTTTGATGGAAATCGGTAAATTCTTCTACTTCCTGTTCCTGTAAAACTTGGATATAAGCGCGTTCCAGGACAGATTGGACAACTCGAATCGAGGACTCGCGTGCCCGATCATGCGCTTCTGCGGGTATGTCGCGCTCGATCAGCGAGGCTTCAATGCTATCGAGCATGGCAGAAAAACCATTAACAGCAAAAGTTTGCACTAAATCTGCAATAGAATCAGCCGCAGCGCGGGAAGCTTCCTCACTACCACTTACAGCTTGGTTGACTAAATTCTCGGCAATGTCGACGATTTCTGAACGCGTAGTCAGCACTTCTAAAAAGCGCATAAAGGTATCGATTTTGCCGTGCTCATCTGCCGGGATATACCAGAACTGCTGTTCTGCGTCGGGGGTAGGCCGGACACCACTTAAAAAGTAGCTCGCGCCGTCGAACTCAACTGGTAACATGTAGTTTTCGTATTCAATGGCTTCACCGGTTGGCAAGCGCAGATTGAAAATTACAGAAGGGCCAAAGTCTTTATCTTCACGTTTCCCATCCGGCCCTTCGATAGGCTTGACGTTAAGCAAGTTAAAATCGGTGAATTCAAGTACAAAGCTCTGGTTTTGGAACTCGAAGCGGCGGTCCTCGTAGACAGCGCCTTGGACTTTCTGAGAGGTGCCCGCGCGGCCAAGCAGCTGCCAAGCGTCAAACTCTAATTCTGTGCCACCATCGCCGAAACTGGACTGGAAGATGTTATAGCCCATAAATCGTAGCGGATGGTTAACCTCAAGCACGGTTCTAACTTCTTTATCTGAATCATAAGCCGAAACGGTAATATCCGACTTATATGACTTCTCAATGCCGTTATCATAATATTCAATTGTGAAGTCATGCACTTGGATCTTGAACGGAAGGTTTTGAACTACATAACCGTCTTTTAAGCCGATAAACGCGACATCACCCCAATTGCCTTCTGGGATATTTACCGAGCCACGAAAAGCGGGAATCGCATCGACATCAAGTTTGCTGGAGTCAGGAACCTGACTGACCGGAATGTTTCTGGTTTCGATTTCCACCTTGCCCAAAGCTTCCAGCAACTTAAGCTGCATTTTGCTATCGACCAAACCGCCGAGCAGAATGACAATCAAGCCCACATGCGTGAGGAAATAACCAATGCGGTTCATACCGCCTTTGCGGGCGGCGATCAAGGTCTCACCATCGCGCTCTTTAACCCGACTTTTATATCCGGCCCGAGCGAGAATGCCCTGAGCGCGTTGTTTGATCTGCTCTAACGTCTCGTTGGTTTCAATTTGCTGATTGTGGCGGAAGGCTTTAAGGGACTTTTCTTGTGCCGATAGGCGGAAGTTGCGGATATCGCGCAGGTAGGTTGGTGCATTGCGATATACACAGGAGGCGGTGGAAATCAATAAAAATAACAAAATGACGACAAACCAAGTCGCCGAGTAGACATCAAACAATGACAGCGTGTTAAAAACAGCAAACCAAAAAGGGCCAAAGTCAATTAAATAATTGTTGATGTTCTGATTTTGCTCGATAAATGTGCCCACCACCGATGCAATGCTGATAATAATCAGCAGGGCAATGGCCAGATTCATTGACGAGAGCCAGTTGAGAATTTTTTTGCCGACACCTAGCTTACCCTTGCGAACTTTGGGCTTAGCAGGCAGAGCCGTGTCGGTTTTGGTTTGCTGTCTCATAGGCTAAGGGCGTCCAAGGAATTTGTGCCGTCAGGTAAACTTGCGGTTTGCAAAAGTCTGATTGCATTTAACCTGCGTGGTTCCCTCAGTTTTTCTTGTGCTGGTTAAGTTTAGTCCATTCGAGCGCGCTTTTGCGAATCGGCTAATGCATGTCCAGATTAAATATACCTAGCTAATCTTAGCAGGAATATTGTCAAGCCTATAATTTGGGCTTGCGGGTCTAGCTCTTCTCAAAACTGATCGCTTTTAGTCAACGCAATAAGTTATGTTTGACATGGTAGGTTAAAGCAAAAGCCAGCGCATGACACATGTAATCTGGCTGGTTTTATTGTCCAACTGAATATAGCTATTGCCGCATCGATGGGTTTACGGAATTGCGGCGATGTGCGCACCTAGGGTATTAATCCCTTCATCCGTAAGCTCGACTGCCAAAAGGTGCATCACCGCTGATTGGCGTGCTTTACGACTGATACTATGCTGCACAACCAGACTTTCGCAGCTGCGCGGCATGGCAGGCGGCCAGATCAGCGATATCCTGATCAATCAGTCCGGATGCAAGTGGTACCAAAATTGCGTTTTGCCGACCTGAACATCGCCTTCCAGACCTAGTGCAGAGGCGCTGGTGGTCATGAATATGTCCGCAGCCAAAACGGAACCGAAGGCTAGCGTTTTTGATTGAACTTGAATTTTTATCAAGGGGGCTTATCGCAAGGTTGGTTAAAACCGATACGCCACTCATCAGGTTGGTTTTTTTAACGTACCTTCTTAAAAATTAGCCAGATAAACGCGCATCGAGATGCGCTTGCCAGCATAATTTTCTTTGCATCCGTCAAACAAACTCAGGGCGTTGCGGGATGTTTTTTTGGCCGATCGTCTGGTTTTGGTTTCATTGCGCATAATGATGCGGTTTACGCGGCAAACCATCGTGTTTTGGATTTCATCCCGGGAGCGGTTTCTATGAATAGCGAGGCGTTGTTTCACCAAGTTCGGTTTTTGCAGAGTGCGCCTGATTTAAGTCACATCGGCCCGGATAATGGTAACGAAGTTGCGTTTGCCGGGCGTTCTAATGCCGGTAAATCGACTGCAATCAATGCGTTGGTCGGGCAGAAAACACTGGCGCGGACGTCAAAAACACCCGGACGTACGCAGATGATCAACTTGTTTG
>DRZW01000061.1 GCA_011380105.1 Halothiobacillaceae bacterium | reverse complement strand
CTATAACACCGTTATGCAAACTTCCGACAACATGCCTGATCGGCCGCATTTGGATGCGGATAATCTTTTGCCCGCCGCCGAGCTACATGCTCGCCAGCACTCCAGTGTGCGCAAAGCACATGAAACTGAGTTGATTGAGGATTATTTGGAACTCATTTCTGAGCTCTTAACCCACAGCGGTGAGGCCAGGGCGGTAGACATAGCTCAGCGCATGGGGGTCAGCCAGACTACGGTGGCCAAGATGATTCAGCGGTTGAACGAACGTGGGCTGGTGCACGCTGCTCCATACCGCTCGATTTTCTTAACCGATGAGGGCAAACAGATGGCAGAAAAGTCACGAGCACGCCATATGGTGGTGCTAGACTTTTTGCGTGCTTTAGGCGTGCCCGATGAAATCGCCCGGATTGATGCTGAAGGTATGGAGCATCACGTTAGTGATGAAACATTGGAGATTATGGCGGCATTTACCCAAAACAACGCCTCAAAAACTGCCGACTAGAGCTAGCTATATCGGCGTTAGTAATCCCACTGTGCGGCACAAAAACATAGCCCGCACGAGCTGAAAACTTTCATAAAAAAGCCGATACCTAATGGTATCGGCTTTTTTATTACCGGGGCTTTCGCAGCTTGTAGATAGGCAAACCTAGCCGCTTATCTCATCTAGCGCAATCTAGAATCGGTAGCTAACGCCCAGCTCATAATTGCGCTCAGGCCCGGCGTAGATGCCTTGGCGTAACCCTGAGATGTATCGCTCATCGGTTAAATTCTTAACAGCACCAAACACGGTAAACTGTTGGGTAATGTCATAGCTTGCGGTTAGATCAACAGTGTAATAGCTCGACACCAAGCCACCAAAGCTATTATTTATGGGGTCGATCTCGCGAACATTATTGCCTAGACCATATACCGAATCGGTGTAGTTGTACATCAGCGCTGCTTTTAACGGGCCTTGATTATAAGAAAGCGCCAAATTAGCAACCCACTCCGGTGAGTATGGTAGGCGATTGCCTTTGGCAATGGTGCCACTACGATCCAAGCGTTCTTCCCCATACTTGGCGACAGGAACCCAGGTCACGTTGCCATCTAAGCGGAACCCTTGGGGTAATTGAAAACCTACTGCCGCTTCCATACCACGAATTAAAGCACTGCCTTCATTGGGATTACGGATACCGGAAACTCCCGGATCAACTTGGTTGGAGAAATCCATCTGGAAGGCGGAAATCTCGTAGTCCCAGTCTCCTGTCGCCCCGCGAACACCAAATTCCAGATTTAAGGATTTTTCTGCATCGGTTGGCGCATCATCCACGCCAATCACACTGCCAATTACCGGCGGTTGGAAGGCACGATAAATACTACCGTAAACTTGTAGCGCCGGGCTTATTTCATAAGTCGCGCCCAAGCCGGGAAGAAATTCTGTATTCGAGAACGTATCTTTAGGGTCATTGGACATACGGTCTTTACGTCCTTGCTCGTAGCGCTCGACCCGTAAACCCGCAGTTACGTTGAATGCATCAGTAAGGTAAAAACGGTTCTGCGCAAATGCCGCCCAGCTCTCAGCCGAGTCCAAGCGATTACGGCGCGTGCCTTTATCGCCTACCGCAATCGGGCTGCGCGGTGCAGCACGGGTAGCACGGGGACGGGTATCATGCATTTCTTCGTGCAGGTAGCGCAGTCCGAATTCAGCCTCATTGTGAATCCCGAATGCATCATGAACCAAAAACAGGCGCGAATCTATACCGTACCGCTCAAAGTCACGATTCCGTCCTTCAAGAATATCGGTAAAGTTCCAAACGGTTAATCCATCGGCATTGGTTGTGGTGGGGTTGTTACGATCAATGTTGTAACGCCAATAATCACGCGTGGTCTCCATCCAGTAAGCGATGGTTTGTATGCGCATATTGGGGTTGATGTCCCAATCATGGGTGACATCAAACGATTTTCGTTCAGTCTCATATCGGTCATCCGGGGCTGGGTTGAAAGTCGCACCGGCATCATAAGCATCCTGGAAGTAACCACGATAAGAGATATTGGCATCGTTTTCGTAGTATGTGAACTTTGCAGTCACAAACTGATCATCACCTAACGCCGTGCCGGCTTTGACCATGACATCAGTCATATCCCATTCTTTATCCATCCAGCCATCGCTGCTAGCTTTGGTGGCCCAAAGACCGAAGATTGCATCGCCGGAATTTGAGCTACCACCCAACTCAAGCGTGGTTTCCCGAGTATTCCAAGAGCCAATTTTGGCAGTCAGGCCAATTCCATCAGTCGGGGTTTTGGTACGGTAGTTAATTACACCGCCACTGCTAGCCGGCCCGTAACGCAGTGCAGACGCCCCGGTAAGCAATTCAACACCTTTCATGCGCTGGACACGCGGGTTGTAGTAACGTTGGTTGCCGACAAAAATCCCCGGCTGAATTGGAATACCATCCTCCAGAACGGTGGTTTTGTATTGATCAGCAGGAATACCGCGAATACCGAAATTGGTTACTACCGCGCTGTCCTCTTCTCTTTTGATATAAATACCCGGGACACGGCGAATTAAGTCCTCGGTCGAACGCGGCTGGATTTGCTCGATTTCTTCCAAAGTGACCTCATGCACGGCACCAGGAATATCCGTCACTCGTTCAATACCACCAGTGATCGTGACTCGGTCAAGTAGCACCGGACTGGCGACGACATTATCACCCATCATATCGGCATCTTCAGCCCACACTGCTTGCGTTGCGATCGCCGCACTAACCGCTATCGCCAACATACTTTTTTTAATTTTCATTTTCTGCTCCTCGGTCGGTTTTAGTTGTAGGGCTGGCTTGCATAAGGCTGGCTTGCCCGGGGGTTACTTGGTAAGAATGAGTTTTTCTGAACGAGTGATACGTAAGTGGTATCGCACCTGGTTATGCACTATCACCACCTCACGACTCTGATTAAAAACCATCTTGCTATCATAACAAAGTTTTGAGCAAGAATCATTCGCATTAAGGTTTTTTTGTTAATTTTTTTCTGTTTATCCATTGTGCAATTCCTTGAATAAACGACTAGCTTGGTTAGGCGTTTATCGCAGCGCTACTCCGGTCGCGACTCAAAGCCCAGCCGGCTAATCCCCGCGTTGCGAACCGTCGACATAATTTTGGCAATTTCTGCATATTGCGTCGTTTCATCAGCTCGAACAAACACGGCAACCTCGGGATTATGCAGGTAGGTTTCAGCTAGCCTTCGGGCCAATTGGTCGAAGCTTGTGGGCTGATCATCCAGATACAACCGACCCTCGGCATCGACTGCAATAGTGTGCTGATCGGGCACGTCCTCGGTTGGCTCACTCGTGGCTTGGGGTAGTTGTATTACCACTGAATGGGTCACCACCGGCGCGGTAACAATAAAAACCACCAGCAGTACCAGCATGATGTCCACCAGCGGAATGACGTTCATTTCCGACATCGGTTCTTGTTTTTCACCCATTCTTCCGAATGACATTTCAGCCTCCTAGCGTTGGTTCCGATTTTTGTGCGCGGGCTTTGGCGATATACGCGCTAAGCTCTGGATCATGTAATATCAGTGCATGCACATCGTGTGCGAAAGCCTCTAGTCGCTGGTTTGACAGACGGATAGCGCGGTTGTACAAGTTGTAAAACAGCACTGCTGGTATTGCTGCAGCAAGTCCGGCGGCTGTCGCGACCAATGCCGCTCCCAATGGACCGGCTACTGCATCAATGGTGACATTATCCAAATGCTCTAAACCCACCAATGCCAAGTAAATGCCCCAAACCGTGCCAAAAAGGCCGATAAACGGAGCAAGCGCACCAACGGTAGCAAACAGCAGCTGGCCACTCTGAAGACGAGTTTCAGCCTGATCAAGCCCTTGGCGTAGACCACGAACCAAGGCATCATCTAAATGTTGGCGTTGCTCTGGATTATCAGAAACATAACCGCGATAACGCTGGGCGGTAGACAGAGCATGATTAACAATTACCGCCATCGGCCCCTGTGCATCGGCAATCTGACGCGCCAGCTCGGCTGTAGAATCTATCCACTCGAAGGCCGCTTCGGTCGCGCGGTTAAGCTTACGCACCCGTCGAAGTTGCCAGAGTTTGCCAATCGCCACCGCCCAGGTTGCCAGCGACATTAAAAACAAGATGATAAACACACCTGCTTTAACACCGTCTATATGGGCCATAAACCCTGTCAAATCCATATCTTATCCTGCTTATGTATCTTTGATTATCTATTGAAAAACCAGCGGAACTATCACTTGCCCCTCTACGGCTTTACCCCCTCGGCGAGCCGGTACGAACGTCCAGTTTGAAACTGCCTCCAGCGCTGCATCATCCAAGCGCCGATACCCGCTTGACTGATGAATCTCCACGGAAACCGGATAGCCTTGCGCATCAACTCGAACCAACAGACGGACTTCACCTTTTTCGCCACGCCTTAATGATATGCGCGGATATTCCGGTGGTGGATTGTTTAAATACCTAGCACTGTAAATAGGGTCTCTCACCTGTTCATCGTCAGCAAAACCATTATCATCAATCTCATCACCCGGTGTGGTTAGGCTTTCATCCGCACCGGTAGGCCCGGCAATTGTCTCGCTGGCATCTTCATCAAATTTCAATGCATTCTCTTCAACCACCGTTGGCTCAGGTTCCGGTTGCAGCTCAGGCTCTGGCTCAGGTTCCGGTTGCGGCTCTGGTTCTGGTTCTGGCTCAGGTTCTGGCTCCGGTTCTGGCTCAGGTTCTGGCTCTGGTTCTGGCTCAGGGTCTCTCTCCGGCTCTGGCTCCGGTTCTTGCTCCGGTTCTGGCTCGGGTTCTGGCTCCGGTTCTGGCTCCTGTTCTGGCTCCGGTTCTGGCTCCGGTTCTGGCTCCGGTTCTGGTTCCGGTTCTGGTTCCGGCCTCGGCTCTGGTTCCCGCTCAGGTTCTGGCTCTGGCTCAGGTTCTGGCTGGGAGTCCACCGGTTCTGATTGATGTTCAGCGCGCGGTGCGGCAATATCGACCCACTGAGCATCAGCAACGCGCGCACCCAAGGT
>DRZW01000062.1 GCA_011380105.1 Halothiobacillaceae bacterium | reverse complement strand
TGCTAAATTTGGTAAAACCGCCACCGATACTGGCTCACCGGAGGTTCAGGTTGCACTGCTGACCCAGCGGATCACGCAGTTAACCGAACATTTTGCCAGTCACAAGAAAGATCATCATTCACGCCGCGGGCTACTTAAGCTGGTTAACCAGCGCCGCAAGCTGCTTGATTATCTCAAAGGCAAGGATCTGGGTCGTTACCAGAAACTAATTGCTGAACTTGGCCTGCGTAAGTAAGCAGGAGTATCGCGTAAAGACCCGCCGTACAGCGGGTCTTTGGTGTGAGCTAAGGGTTTGTGTGGCGTTTTGTCCGTTACCCGAGCCCTTAGCCGACACGTAATTAAAATAAAACAACCGCCTGATTAATCGCTTGATCTGGCCGTTGTGGATAGTAAGGAGCCGTCTGTGGCAGTAGCGAAGCAAAGCTTTCAATATGGTGAGCACAAGGTCGTGCTTGAGACAGGTGAAATTGCCCGGCAAGCTTCCGGCGCGGTCATGGTGACCATGGGCGATACCGTGGTGCTGGTCACCGCTGTGGTTGCCAAGAATGTTCAGCCCGGTCAGGATTTCCTCCCCTTAACCGTTGAGTATCAGGAAAAGTTTTATGCTGCCGGGCGCGTTCCAGGTAGCTTTTTCCGCCGCGAAGGCCGCTCAACCGAGCAGGAAACGCTGGTCGCGCGATTAATTGATCGTCCGTTACGCCCGCTGTTTCCCAAAGGGTTCTATCACGAAACGCAAATTATTGCTCAAGTGCTGTCTCTAGACCCCGAGGTAGATGCAGAAATTCCGGCGCTGATCGGGGCATCGGCTGCATTGTCACTCTCCGGTGCGCCGTTTGCCGGACCGATTGGTGCTGCGCGGGTGGGATATATTAACGATGAGTTTATTCTCAGCCCCAGTCAGAGCCAGTTGGCTAAATCCAAACTCGACTTGGTGGTTGCAGGTACCGAGCAGGCAGTCCTGATGGTGGAGTCGCAGGCCGATTGCCTGTCTGAATCAGTCATGCTCGATGCAGTTATGTTCGGCCATCAGCAGATGCAAGCCGTAATCGAGGCAATCACCGCGCTGGCAGCCCAAGCGGCTCGCCCGGCCATTGAATGGCAACAGCCGCCGGCTTATACGCAATTAGCCGAGCAGATTGATCGTGAATATCGCGATGCCTTTAGCGCCGCCTATCAAATCGCCGATAAGGCCGAGCGTGGCCAAAAGCTTGGTAAGCTGCGCGGTGAAGTTGCCAGCCGTTTTGCAGACCCCGATGGCGCTGATGGTGTGTCAGAAAAAGCCGTTGCTGGCTTGGTGCACGAATTAGAATCAAGCATCGTCCGTGGCAATATCCTCGCTGGTAAGCCGCGGATTGATGGCCGGGATACCCGCAGTGTTCGTCCAATTAGCGTGAAAACCGGTTTTTTACCGCGTACCCATGGCTCGGCCATCTTCACCCGGGGTGAAACTCAGGCGAT
The DNA here is from genome assembly GCA_011380105.1 of Halothiobacillaceae bacterium. Taxonomy (GTDB): domain Bacteria; phylum Pseudomonadota; class Gammaproteobacteria; order Halothiobacillales; family Halothiobacillaceae; genus Guyparkeria. The sequence continues at coordinate 3,581 of DRZW01000062.1, read as the reverse complement.
GGTCGTAACCACATTAGGCACCGCACGGGATGCGCAATTGATTGATTCGGTGGGTGGTGAGCGCAAAGAGTCGTTCTTATTCCACTACAACTTCCCGCCATTCTGTGTGGGCGAGACCGGCCGTTTTGGCGCGCCTAAGCGCCGTGAAATTGGTCATGGCAACCTTGCCCGCCGTGGGGTGATGGCTGTGCTCCCGCCGACCGAAACCTTCCCCTACACCATTCGAGTAGTTTCGGAGATCACCGAATCGAATGGCTCTTCCTCCATGGCTAGTGTTTGCGGTGCCTCATTGGCGATGATGGATGCAGGCGTGCCATTGAAAGCACCGGTCGCCGGTATCGCTATGGGCTTAATTAAGGAAGGTGATTCATTCGTGGTGTTAACGGACATCCTGGGTGATGAAGATCACCTGGGCGATATGGACTTCAAGGTTGCGGGTACCGAAGATGGCATTAATGCCTTGCAGATGGATATCAAGATTCAGGGGATCACCCGTGAAATCATGTCACAGGCATTGGATCAGGCGCGTGCTGGGCGTTTGCATATCCTTGAGTGTATGTCCGAGGCGCTATCAGAGCCACGAACTGATGTCTCTACCTATGCGCCGAAGTTCATCACCATGCGAATTAACCCTGAGCGGATTGGTGATGTAATTGGCAAGGGTGGTTCGACCATCCAGGCGCTGACCAAAGAGACCGGCGCTCAGATTGACATCGCTGAGGACGGGCTGGTCACCATTGCCGCCCCGGATAGTGAGTCTGGCGAAGAGGCTCGCCGTCAGGTGGAGATGTTAACCGCTGAATTAGAAGTCGGAAAAGTCTATACCGGCACCGTGGCCCGAGTGAAGGACTTCGGCGCGTTTGTGACTATTATGCCCGGTAAAGATGGCCTGCTGCATATTTCACAATTATCCGATGAGCGGGTCGAGAACGTGACTGATGTGGTTAATGAGGGCGATACCATTGATGTCAAGCTCATCGAGATTGATCGGCAGGGCCGATTGCGGTTGTCTTTGAAAGGTGTCTGATTAAAACCGGCATCAAGCCGTTGCAAATAAAGCCCCGAGCCGTCAGGATAACCCTCTGGCTTCGGGGCTTTTATTTTCTCCGGTTAGGTAAATATTACTGGGAGCCTGTGATACAGGAATGAGTAGACGTCACAATTTAATGTTAGGCGAAGAGCAGAAAGCGCTAGCGCATCGTGTACGGCTAGCCCGTCAGCCCATTGTCGATGCCAATCTTAATACACTAGGATATGAGCTGCTCTACCGCGCCTGCGACGATGATCAGCACACACGGATCGGTAACTCCAGCCAAGCAACTGCTTCAACGGTGATCACCGCAATAGCCGAAATGGGGCTGGATGCGCTGGTGGGTGATGAGCTTGCCTTTATCAATACTCCGGCTGAGTTAGTTTGCGATGAAGTGTTGGGTAATCTCTGTGTGCCCGGTGTGGTCTTGGAGTTAGAAGAATTAAACCCCAGCGCACTTCCGCAACCGGCGTTGCTCTCGCAATTACTGGAGGAAGGCATTCAGTTTGCGATCAACGAGCATTCCTTAGATAGCTTGAATAGTGATTTCGCTGCGCACTGCCGCTTTGTGAAAATCAATATGCAGGCTCATGAGTTCGACCGTGTGGCCGAGTGGGTGGAACGAATTCATGCGGTGGGGCTATGGGTGGTGGTCGAGCGGGTCGAAAACTGGGAGGAGTTTGATCGGCTCAAAGCCATTGGCGTGGATTTTTTCCAGGGCTATTTTCTCTCTCAGCCCGAATTGTTGACCCGCCGTACGGTGCGAGCCAACAAAGCCAATCTACTCTCGTTGCTGGTGTTGTTGCAGGATGAAGATCTCACCATTGCTGAGGCCAGTGAGCGGATCAACCGTGATGTTGCACTAAGTTACCGTTTGCTGCGAATGGTTAATTCCGCTGCTATCGGACTTAATCGTCGTATTGAATCTCTGGAAGATGCCGTGCGGTTGTTAGGCTTTAAAGCCGTGCGATCAATGGTGTATTTATCCGTACTGACTGGGGTTGATAGTAAACCGCCATCACTGGTGCATATCGCCTTAACGCGCGCCCGTTTCGCACAGTTACTCGCTGAGCAGTCCGGGGTAGCTAACCCGCAATCGGCATTTCTGGTCGGGTTGTTCTCCTTACTTGATGCCTTTTACGACCAACCTATGGCACAGTTGTTAGCCGAACTGCCGCTTGCCGATGAACTCACCGCAGCCTTGCTTAATGAAGAGGGCGATTTAGGCGCTTTGCTGGCGTTTGTCATCAGCTATGAGCAGGGTGATGGCATTATCGACCACCCCATAACCGAACACCTAATGCCCCAGGCCTCGGCTTGTTATCTCAGTGCGGTAGAGTGGGATAAGCAGATGCATGATGCAATGGGCGTTTAACAGCAGCCTGCTTAAAACCAGTGCTAAAAAGAAACCCCCATCTGAGATGATCTGACGGGAGTTTTCAGTGGCCGACAAGGGAATGATTAGAAACGGCCAAAGTTCGGGTTGATGTAGGTCATCAACTCGGTGTGCTGTCTGTTCATGCGACGGACAATCTCACGGACACTGCGGACAATAGCGCGCATGACCTTATAAACCAGAATCGGGTGGTCAATCAGCAAGCTTTCTAAATGCACCCGGTCTAACGTGACCACGCGGGTATCACCGACCGCTTTTAGGGTGGCGCTATGCGGAGAGCCATCCAAGAACCCTGACTCGCCAGCGAGCTGTCCGGATTCCAGCAGATGCAAGGTGTCTGGATAGCCGCGTCCGGTATCCCGGGTGACAGCCAACTTGCCCTCAACGATAATGTAAAGGGTATCACTGCGCTCACCTTCAGCGAACAGTAGCTCGCCGCTGGGGATGTACCGCTGACCGCAAACACCGGCCAGCAATGCGCATTGATCATCCGAGAGCTCCTTGCCCAACACCGTGTTTTTGATATCCGTGCCTTTAATTTCTTGATTGCTCATGGTCAATGGTCTCAGTAGTCAATTCGGGGGCCGTTTATGGCAAAGCCGGTGAGGGCGATTGTGGCAAACGTTCAGTACCATTGCCAGCCTTGCCTGAATCATCATTGCTAAAATCGGTTAAAAAGCGTGCATCTGTGATCTCAATGTGGGCCTGCTCACGCACCTCAGCCAGCATCGCTTCAATCTGTTCCCGCTGATACTCACTAATCAGTTCAGCACGGACATCAGCCTTTTTGGGCAAGGGAGTTAGGCGGGTTTGGTCAAGATAGATTACATGCCAGCCAAACTGGCTTTCCACAGGCTTGTCAGTAAACGAATTGGGTTTTAATGCCACCACCGCCTCCGAGAAGCTGGGTACCATTTGTTGGGCTTTAAACCAGCCTAAATCCCCGCCTTGCCTAGCACTGCCCGGATCCTGCGAGTGCTCTTTGGCCAAGGTGGCAAAATCAGCCCCTGACTCTAGTTGGCTGATTATCTCTTCGGCCTGCTCGCGGCTTTCTACGAGAATGTGAGCCGCTTTGTATTCATTCTCACGCGGATAATCGCGAATGAACTCTTCATAGGCGCGGGAAATCGCCTCTTCATCGATCTCTAAATTGGC
>DRZW01000039.1 GCA_011380105.1 Halothiobacillaceae bacterium | reverse complement strand
CGGATGCCGGACTATGTGAACTACATCACCCCACAGTTCTCAGAAACGGACATCAACTTCCAGCGCGTACCGATGGTTGACACCTCCAATCCATTCATCGCCCGGGATATTCCCACGCCAGATGAGTCGGTGGTTGTGATCCGCTTCCGTGATCCGACCAAATTCGGCGTGGACTTCCCATATTTGTTAAACATGATCCCCAACTCGTTTATGTCACGCTACAACACCATCGTGGTACCCGGTGCAAAAATGAGCTACGCCATGGATCTTATCTTAACCCCGATAATCCACGATCTGATTAAGAACCGCGGTTAATCATTAACCTTCTCGGCAAAAACAACCCCGCAGGCTCAAAACAGCGGGGTTTTTTGTGGCTATCAGTTCATTAATGTCTGCCGATTTGTTCCAAACAAATCGGTGATGCACTTTCTGCGTGGCTTGCACCCTTCGCATCATGCAGGGCGCGCCCAAAAAGCCACCCCATCCTGTAGGAGTGCAGATTCTGGGCGACAAGTCGTGCACTCTGCCTCCAATCGCCCGGGAAACCCGGGCTCCCACAACCGCTAGCTAACTTAAACGCAAACCCAACCAAAACCACCCCACACTGTGGGAGCCCAGATCCTGGGCGACCAAACCCAGCACCATGCTTCCAATCGCCCGGGAAACCCGGGCTCCCACAACCGCTTGCTAACTTAAATGCAAACCCAACCAAAACCACCCCACACTGTGGGAGCCCAGATCCAGGACGACCATTTCTGCACCCTGCTATCAATCGCCCGGGAAATCCGGGCTCCCACAAATCCACCAACCCTGTGGGAGCTCAGGTTGTTCTTAACGACCGGGCACCAATGCGGGCTGAAAACATGAACGCCCGCAATGGCGGTCGTGCTTGGGATTACCCTTTGCGTAGGCTATTTAGATTATCTCGCCATTAAGGTAGTACCAGCGGTCATCGACCCGCACGAAGTAGCTACGCTCGTGGTGGCGTTGTGCCGAACCGCCACCGATACGGGTGCGGGCGATAAATTCCACTTGACCCTGCGCATCGTTTTTACCGCCAGCGATGGCATCGTAAATACGCAGACCAAGCCAGCGTTGCGCGGGCGCGCATGTCAGATTTTCCGAGCGGGTCTCCGGGTGCCAGGTGGCCAGCAGATAATCTCGATTAGCCTCACAAAATGCGCTGTAACGGGAGCGCATCAGAGCCTCTGCGGTTGGGGTATAGGCATGGCCATCCAAAAACTGGCCACAGCAGTCTGCTCTGGTTAAGCCCGAACCGCAGTGGCAGACGGGCAGCGTTTGTTTCTTTTTAGCCACCGGTTGGTTCTATTCGGTAGTCGCGGCCAGTCGCTCACTGATATAGGCTTGGGCTGCCTTGAGTGCAGCCGGGATATTCTCAGGTTGGCTGCCGCCGGCTTGCGCCATATCCGGTCGGCCACCGCCTTTACCACCCACTTCTGCCGCAGCACTGTTGATCCAGTCACCGGCTTTTATTTGCTTGCTAACCGATTTGCTCAACCCCGCCACTAAGCGCACTTTGCCTTCTTCGGCACTGGCGAGCAGGATCGCGGCTGGTTCCAACCGATCTCGAAGCTTGTCCATGGTATCGCGCAGGGTAGCGGCATCAGCACCGGGTAGTTCGGCGACTAAAACCTGCACGCCAGCGATGGTTTGCGCTGCATCTGCTAGTTTTTCTCCCTTGCCTTGGGCTAACTGCGCCTTGAGCTCAGCCACCTCGCGCTCGAGCTCTTTATTACGACTGATCGTCTGCGCCACACGGTCGACCACCTCGGTTTTGCTACCGCGCAGCATGCCAGCGAGTTTTTCGAGCAGTAAATTGTTGGCTTCAACATGTTCGAGGGCCATCGCGCCGCTGGTCGCTTCAATCCGGCGCACACCGGAGGCAACGCCAGACTCGCTGATAATCCGGAACAAACCTAGATCACCGCCGCGATTGGCATGCGTGCCACCGCACAATTCCATGGAAAACGACCCCATGGTGACGACGCGAACCCGATCGCCATATTTTTCACCAAACAGTGCCATGGCACCGGCCGCGCGAGCCTCATCAATGGGCATTTCCCGGGTTTCAACCGGGTGGTTTTCTCGTATCTGTGCGTTAACCAGCCGTTCTACCTCGCGCAACTGACCCGCGTTGACCGGCTCAGGGTGGGAGAAATCAAACCGCAGTGATTCCGGCCCAACCCGTGAGCCTTTTTGCTGGACATGCTCGCCTAGCACTTTACGTAGGGCGGCATGCAAAAGGTGGGTTGCGGAGTGGTTGAGCCGAATTTGGGCTCGACGCTGTGTATCAACCTGCGCTTGGATCTGATCACCTACGGCTAATCTTCCATCGGTTTGGTGACCAAAATGCAGAATCACGCCGCCCTGCTTTTGCGTGTCATGCACAACAAAGCGGCCATGTTCACTGATGAGCTCACCGGTATCACCGACCTGACCCCCCGCTTCGGCATAGAAAGGGGTCTGGGTCAGTGCTACAACACCATTTTCACCGCATTCGAGCGTGGTGGCATGACCGTGCTCATGAGCAATCGCCAGCACTGTGGCTGAGGCGTGGTGTTGCTGATAGCCGACAAATTCGGTCTCGTGATCGGTATCAATCTTGATCGTTTGCGCTGAAAACTGGCTGGAAGCACGTGATTGGGCCCGCCGTGCGGCCATCGCCCGATCAAAGCCGGCCTCATCAACAATAAAGCCGCGCTCTCGGGCGATATCGGCAGTTAAATCGAATGGGAAACCATGTGTGTCGTAGAGCTTAAAAACGGTATCACCATCTAGCTTACCACCGGCTGGCAGCTTCGCTACGGCCTGCTCCAGCACTTGCATGCCGGAGGCTAAGGTTTGCAAAAAGCGTTCTTCTTCCTGTTTTAGCACCTCGGCTACGGTTTTTTCGGCTGCGGCCAGCTCGGGATAGGCCGCCCCCATTTCAGCCACCAATGGGGCGACGAGTTTGTAGAAAAACGGTTTATTTTGCCCCAATTTATGGCCGTGGCGCGCAGCTCGGCGGATAATCCGCCGCAGGACATAATCTCGGCCCTCATTACCCGGACGTACTCCATCGACAATCAAAAAGGCACAGGAGCGAATGTGATCGGCAATCACCCGCAGTGAACTGTTATCTAGCTCTGTCGTTGCGGTAGCCTTAGCTGCCGCTTTGATCAAATGGCGGAATGAATCGATCTCGTAATTAGAATGCACACCCTGCAGCACCGCCGCCAAGCGCTCCAGGCCCATGCCCGTGTCCACAGAGGGTTTGGGCAGATTGCTCAGACTGCCATCGGCATCGCGGTCGTATTGCATGAACACGATATTCCAGATCTCGATGAAGCGGTCGCCATCCTCATCCGGAGAGCCGGGTGGCCCACCTGCGATGTGCGCGCCATGATCGTAAAATATCTCTGAGCAGGGCCCACAGGGGCCGGTATCGCCCATTTGCCAGAAGTTATCCGAACCACCGTCGGGGTTATCACCAATCCGCAAAATCCGCGATTCAGGCAGGCCAATATCGTCACGCCAGTAGCCGAAAGCCTCATCGTCACTTTCATAGACCGTAACCAGCAGCTTTTCGGGCGGCAAGCCTAAGGTTTTCGTGAGAAATTCCCAAGCATAGATAATCGCATCACGCTTGAAGTAGTCACCAAAGCTAAAGTTGCCCAGCATTTCAAAGAAAGTGTGGTGGCGGGCGGTGTAACCCACATTTTCCAGATCATTGTGTTTGCCACCCGCACGCACGCAGCGCTGAACCGAAACCGCGCGTGGATTAGCGCGTTTTTCCTGCCCCAGAAAGGCTTCTTTAAACGGCACCATACCGGCGTTGGTAAACAGCAACGTCGGATCGTTAGCCGGAATCAGAGAAGCCGAAGGGACTTTCTCGTGGCCGCGCTCGGCGAAGAAATCGAGAAAAGCCTGACGGATTTCAGCACTGGTTTTCATGGCAAAACCCAATTATTAAATGACGAATTAAAAATCAAACGGCGTGATTGTACCGCAAGCCTGCCAATATCCAGCACAACCGCGGTAGAAGGCCGGGCGCGTCGTTATTCTTTCGGCCACCAGCCTGCATAGTGATGGGCTAATTCTGGGTTAAAGCCGCGCCGGGTGAGGAACGCAAAACGCTTGCGCTTGTCTTCCCAATCTTCGGGCGGACCGGCATAACGTTTTAATAACAGCTTTTGCACGATGTGATCCCAGTCCAATGGATTTTGCGCCCAGCCATGGCTTATATCCGATTTGGCCACACCGCGCTGAGCTAACTCCGCCTCAATGCGCAGGCTACCGTAACCACGCTCGGCTCGGTTGCGAATAAACACCTCAGCAAAGCGAGCATCACTCTGCCAACCCTGAGATTGAAGGTCATCGAGGACTGTTTGAATAACATCCCCGGCAAACCCACGCTGAGAGAGCTTTTGTGATAACTCGCTGCGGCTGTGTTCACGTCGGGCCAGTAACATCAAGGCGCGCTTTTCACAGCGCGCCTGTTCCGGGGTTAAGGATTCGGGCTGATCCCAGGCCGGTTTGGTTGAGAGTGTATCCGGGTTTGCGCCGAACGAGCCGTTGCTCATGATTTACTTTGGCTGGCTTAGATCCAGCGCCTCGTCATCTTCATTTTGCTCAGAGGCTGGCTTTCTCTCCGGCAACATAATCTCACGCAGCTTGGCTTCAAGCTCATCGGCAATCTCAGGGTGCTCAAGCAGATATTGCCGGGCATTATCCTTACCTTGGCCGATGCGCGTATCACCGTAGGAATACCAAGAGCCGGCTTTCTGCACCAGATTATGCTTCACGCCTAAGTCAATCAATTCCATATACCGCGAAATACCCTCACCGTAGAGGATGTCGACTTCAACCTGCTTAAACGGCGGCGCCAGCTTGTTTTTGACGACCTTGATCTTGGTCTGGTTACCAATGATCTCTTCGCCTTTTTTCACCGCGCCAATGCGACGGATATCAAGCCGTACCGAGGAGTAGAATTTCAGGGCATTCCCGCCGGTGGTGGTTTCCGGGCTGCCGTAGGTGACGCCGATTTTCATGCGGAT
>DRZW01000032.1 GCA_011380105.1 Halothiobacillaceae bacterium | reverse complement strand
GACTGCCCGCTGGGCGCGCCTGCCCTATGATTTCATCGAGCGGGTTTCGCTGCGCATCGTCAATGAAATCCGTGGTATTTCCCGAGTCGTTTACGATGTCACCGGCAAACCACCCGGCACCATTGAGTGGGAGTAATCCCCACCGGGGATATGACCGCCGCTTTATGCAGGAGGCGTTGCGCTTGGCCAAGCGCGCGGGACGCCAAGGTGAGGTACCGGTGGGGGCGGTGGTGGTCAGCAATGGGGTGGTTATCGGCTCAGGGCATAACCGCCCGATCAGTGGGCATGACCCAACCGCCCATGCCGAAATTGAAGCCATCCGCGCGGCAGCTAAATCGAAAGGCAATTACCGTCTAGATGGATGTACCCTTTATGTCACCTTAGAGCCCTGCCCGATGTGTTTTGCAGCCGCTGCACATGCGCGGATTGCCAGAATTGTCTATGCTGCCCCGGATATGCGTGCCGGTGCCTGTGGCGGTGCAATTGACTTACTCCGAGCTAAATGGCATCAACACCGCCCGGTTGTCGATACTGGCCCTTTAGAGCAACAAGCAGCTGATCTGCTCACCGAATTTTTTCAGCAGCGCCGCTAATTAAACAAAGCTTTAACTTTTTAACCAACCCGGATTAGCTTTAAAATCCGCAATCCAATCGATTAAATTCGCAGCAGACATGGTGCGGGCAATTCCATAGCCCTAAGCTTGCACACTACCCAGTTTCAGGGTAATTCGTACTACTGAAAACAAAACCCGATACAAACGGAGTTTTCACCAGCCACCGCGATGATTGTTCTTTGGCTTATAATTGCCGGTATGAATAAGAACTTGAACCGTCCGTTAACCTACCCGAGCGTTGCTGCTATCGTAGAACGACCACAGGGCTATCTGGTCGTTGAAGTACGGGTTCGTGGACAGCGCATTCCACCCGATCTAATCACTTCTCGCCAGTAAATCCAAACTATCCCAGGCTTTGCATGACTAAACCGCGCATTATCGTTGGTCTTTCCGGTGGAGTGGATTCTTCCGTCGCGGCTTTGTTGCTTCAACAACAGGGCTATACGGTTGAAGGCCTGTTCATGAAGAACTGGGAGGAGGATGACGATGAGCACTATTGCGCAGCAAAGGAGGACATGCTCGATGCCATGGCCGTGGCCGATAAGCTAGGCATCGAATTTCATTATGCCAACTTTGCCAAGGAATACTGGGATCGAGTATTTGCCTATTTTCTAGCCGAGTATCAGGCCGGTCGCACCCCCAACCCGGATATTCTCTGTAATCGGGAAATTAAATTCCGCGCTTTTTTAGACCATGCCCACGCACTGGGTGCTGAGGGTATTGCCACCGGCCACTATGCGCGCTCAACACACACAGATAGTGGTGCACATCTGTTACGAGGCATTGATGCGAATAAAGACCAAAGTTATTTCCTGCACGCAGTCGGTCGTGAACAAATTGCTAAAGCCTATTTCCCACTTGGCGAAATGGAAAAACCCAAGGTCCGTGCTATTGCTGATTCGGCGGGGTTAATTACCGCTCAAAAAAAGGATTCCACCGGGATTTGTTTTATCGGTGAGCGCCGCTTTACGGACTTTTTAAAAAACTACCTGCCCGCACAACCCGGGCCGATCAAAACTCCAGATGGCATTGAACTAGGCACCCATCAGGGTTTGATGTACTACACCATTGGTCAACGTCAGGGGTTGAATATTGGCGGGCGCAAGGATTTTAGCGATGAGCCCTGGTTTGTCGCCGGCAAGGATTTGGCATCCAATACACTGATTGCCGTTCAGGGCAAACAGCACCCGGCGCTCTATGCCCAAGGGCTTTTAGCAGAGCGACTGCACTGGATTAACCCACCTAATCCGGACAAACCCATAACGGCGAAAATCCGTTATCGTCAACCAGATCAAGCAGTACAGATCGAATATCAGGACAACGCCCGTTTATCGGTACAATTCGCTGTGCCACAACGTGCCATTACGCCGGGGCAATCCATCGTGTTTTATCAGGATGAAGAATGTTTAGGCGGGGCTGTTATCCTAAAAGCAATCCATCCACTAGCCGATATCGGCTTTTGAAAAAAGACGAAAATCATGCAAACAAACGCTGTAGAAGATCAAACCATCGCGCTTGCCGGTATGATGCAGGCTGTAAGACTCGTTCAACATTTAGCCTATCACGGTGATCATGGCGATCAGACCGCATTTGAAGCCAGCATCGGTTCCTTATTTGTATTTGATGCACCCGATACCATCAGCGTGTTTGGCTCTATAGACGGCATCCGTAACGGACTTTCGGTATTAGAGACGATCCTTACCGGCAGCTCTCGTGCCCCTAAGGATTTGGAATTAGCCCGCTATCTGGTGACAATGTTTGTTATCACCAAAGATTTTCGCAACAGTAGTGAGATGGCGGGTCAACTCCATGACCGGCTGGAGTTATTAGCCCACTCATACCAAAAGCATGGTGTCGATCAGGGTCTCTGTGCTGATTTAAATAATCTCTACCGCGAAACCATCAGCAAACTTGCGCGCCGTTTTGTGGTTAACGGTGAAAAACACCACTTAGAGGACATGGATACATCTGCGCGTATCCGTGCAACACTGCTTGCGGGTATCCGCGCCACGATCCTGTTTGAACAGGTTGGCGGGCGGCGGTGGCGTCTACTCTTTGGTCGCGGTAAATACTTAGCAGCCGCACGAGCATTAAAACATCGACATGAAAAGGGCGACCAAACCGAAAAAAGCCCAGAATAACCAGGGCTTTTTAGGATTAGTTCATATTAAAACGCAGTTAAATACCTAACTGCTTACGCAGCTGATACTGCCACAAGAAACCAATCGATGCGAATACCGCAAACATAGCAAGCGTCGTTGCCCAGAAAACCCAGTCCTTAGGTGTAATGCCTGTTAAGTAATACTCAATACCCAAACCCGCTGCTATAGCCAGCGCATAATACACACCGAATTCAATCAGACGGATCCAGAAAGCCTTATTACCCTGTTTATCAACGTTGCTGACCGCAATCACCAAAAACAGACGTTGATTTACGAATGGCAAATTCGCCAATAAGAGCATCAACAGCAGATAACCGTAAACATAAGAATCAGGAATCATAAAAACCTCGATTCAAAAACGCCCCAGCTGGGGGGCGTCTATTGAATTTTAGCAACTACAACAAGCTCAGCTTTCGCCTTACAGGCCAAAAGCACTCGCAGTCAGTACTGTCAGGCTGGTGGGGTAAAGACCGAAAATCAGCATGATCGCGCCACTGATCACCAGTACACCGCGAACATTGGAATCTGCCTGCAACGGTTGCTGATCCACCGGTTTATCGAAGTAAACCAGCTTCACTGCCCGTAGGTAGTAGTAAGCACCGATTACGGCAGTGATGACCGCAAACAGCGCCAGCCACCAAAGCCCCACATCTACGACTGCTTGCAGGACGGCAAGTTTCGCCCAGAAGCCAAAAGTAAATGGAATACCGGCCATGGAGAACATCAGTAACAGAAATACGAATGCCATTGCCGGGCTACGGTCATTCAGGCCTTTAAGGTCATCAAGTTGCTCAGCCTCATGTCCCTGACGAGCCAGTAGCAAGATAATACCGAAACCACCGATGGTCATGATTGCATACGCAATCGTGTAAAACAGTGCAGCAGAATAACCCTCTGCTGTACCGGCCAAAAGACCAAGCAGGATAAAACCCACATGCCCGATGGTTGAATAGGTCAGCATGCGTTTGAAGCTGGTTTGCGCTATGGCCACCAAATTACCAATCGCCATCGACAGCATAGCAACCACAATCAGCATCGCCTGCCAATCGGCCAACATTGGCCCTAAGCCATCAACCAATAAACGAATCAGCAACGCTAAACCAGCAATTTTCGGGGCGGCAGCCAAGAAGAGTGTTACTGCAGTAGGTGCACCCTCATAAACATCTGGCAGCCACATATGAAACGGAGCCACCCCAAGTTTGAAGACAGCACCGACAACCACCAACACCAGAGCAGCTTTGAGCACAATGTCATCAGCGGCACCCTCGGCAGCAGCGGCTGCAATAGCAGTCAACTCAAACGAGCCGGTGGCACCGTAAATGAGTGACATACCGTACAGAAGAATACCAGAGGCTAGCGCACCGAGGATGAAGTACTTCATCGCCGCCTCAGAGGCGCGACCATCATCCCGTTTAAAGGCAGCCATAGCATAAAGCGCCAAAGACATGAGCTCTAAGCCTAGATAAAGCAACAGCAGATGATTAGCGGAAACGGTAATCATCATGCCCAGCACAGCAAACAGGCCAAGCATGTAATACTCACCCTTGTCGATGCCCCGCTCTTTGAGATATTGGCGCGACATGACAAATACAGCCGCGACCAGCACATAAATGGTGAGCTTCATCAAATCAGCCATGGGGTCATTGACCACCATGCCAGCAAAGCTCAGCCTGACTGTATCGCTCATTTGCAAGAGCGTAATCAAAAACAAGGCCGCTAAGGTGCCTAGTGAGAGGATGTAGCTGACCAAACTGCCGCGTCGGGGCATGAAAGGATCGACTAAAAGGATCACACAGGCCATTACCGCGAGTACAATCTCGGGCAGGACCGGTTGCAGGTTAAGTGATGCCAGATTCATAGATATGTTTTCTTACAGCTTAGAGGTCAGGGCCTGTTGAGCCAGGTTTTCGATCGTTGGATGCATAACGTCCACTAATGGATTCGGCCATACACCAATTAAAATAATTAACGCTACCAAAATGCCGAGCATCCATGCCTCACGGGCATCGACATCTTTTAGTTTGGCGACTTGTTCATTCTTAATATCACCAAACACAACGCGCTTGACCAGCCACAGGGTATAGGCCGCACCAATAATCAAGGTAAGGGCGGCGAGGAACGCCAGCCAGAAATTGGCTTTGAATGCAGCCAGAATGACCATAAATTCACCGACAAAGCCAGAGGTGCCAGGCAAACCCACATTAGCCATCGCAAAGACGACAAACATCGTAGCAAACCAAGGCATGGTGTTGACCACGGGGTGGTCAACACCATGCCTTGGTTTGCTACGATGTTTGTCGTCTTTGCGATGGCTAATGTGGGTTTGCCTGGCACCTCTGGCTTTGTCGG
>DRZW01000037.1 GCA_011380105.1 Halothiobacillaceae bacterium | reverse complement strand
TAATAGTGGCCGTGGGATGACGGTAATATTGGCTGATTGCACAACCAGCCCTTCCCGGTCGATGCCCGCTACCACATGAGCAAATAAGACCGGGTGGTTCTGCGCCAAGATGATGATCTGGGTGGCTTGATGAGACGGATGGCGGCTGATGCTGAGCTTGGGAATCTGGGCATCGATGGCGACATGAGCGTGGCGCAGAATGTTTTCAATTTCATTGCGTAGAAAATATTCTTCGGGCAGGCTGGAGAGCCAAGCGGCCAGTTTATCGCTGTGCATGCCGTTATCCCGCCCCCGGCTGCTGGCATCGTCCCGGGTTTCACGCACAATCTGGGCGCTGGAACGCGCCCCTTCCGAGAAGTGCTGGTGGGTTAGTGTAAACAGCCGTTTTAACAGCGAATGCCGCCATGAATTCCATAGCTGGGGGTTGGTAGCGCGGATATCGGCGATGGTAAGCAAATAAAGATAATCGAGTCGTTCTGGTGTGCCTACGGTTTGGGCAAACCGGCTAATGACCTCCGGGTCGTCAATATCGCGTCGCTGGGCGGTGAATGAGAGGGTTAGGTGTTCTTCAACCAGCCAGCCGATCAGGTCGACCTCCTCGCGGGGTAATCCATGCTCTGCCGCAAATTGCCGGGCGTCGGCGGCACCGAGGGTGGCATGATCTCCGCTGCGACCCTTGGCGATATCATGAAATAATCCAGCAATGTACAACGCGTGTGGGGCCTTGATGCGCTTGATGATCTTGGTTGTCAGTGGATGATCATCGGCATGTTCCGGCAGGAAAAACTGGCTTAAATTGCGTATCACCATCAGGGTGTGAGCATCGACGGTGTAGGCGTGAAATAAATCGAACTGCATCAACCCGACAATCGGGCGGAAGCTGGGAATGTATGCCGCCAGCACACCGGTTAAATTCATATTGCGCAACGCCAGATAGACGCCACGCTCGGATTTTAGCAGGTTGATAAATAGCCGTTTAGCCTGCGGATTGCTGCGAAAGCCATCGTCGATAACAGACAGGTTAGCGCGCAGTTGGCGTGCGGTGGCGGCGGTCATCCCGGTGACATCATCGGTCTGAGCAATTAGACAGAATAATTCCAAAATCGCGGTGGGCGAGCGCATGAATACCTGCGCATCCACCGTTTCAATCAACTGGCCGCGTTTGATAAATCGGTGCGTAAGTCGGGTTACCTGTTTGAAATCGGCTGGGTATAACCGTTCGCGCAGATGTTGAAGTAGCAGGCGATTGAGCCGTTCGACCTCGATTGCGGCACGAAAATATTGCTGCATAAAGCGCTCGACGGCCAGGTTGCCCTCCTGGGTGCCTTCAAAACCAAAGGCGGCAGCCAGGCGTTTTTGATGGGTCAGCAGCAGGCGCTCTTCTGCCCGCCTTGCAAGACCGTGAAGGCCGATGCGTAGCCGAAACAGCAGTGATTCTGCCTCATGCAGGCTCTGGAACTCAGAATCACGCAATAAACCATTGCGGTGCATCTCTGCCAACGTCGTCGCACCGGTTAGGCGGTTGGCCAGCCAGCGCATGGTGTGGATATCACGCAAGCCGCCGGGGCTGTCTTTGATTTGCGGCTCAATCTTGGCGCCAACATTTTCATGTTTATGATAGCGCTCATTTTGTTCATGCAGCTTTGCTTGATAAAACCATTGCGGGGAGAAGCGGCTGTCATCACGAATAGCCGCATCAAGGTCTGCGGCCAACGCCATATCGCCTGCGATCACCCGCGTTTCCAGCAGGGCGGTGTAAACGGTGGGGTCCTCAGCGGCTTGCAACGTTTCAGGAATGCTGCGTACCGCATAGCCGATTGATAAGCCGGTATCCCAGAGGGTGTAAAGGAAGTTTTGTACCTGTTCATCATGGTGGTGGTCGGGGATGAGCACCATAATGTCGATGTCTGAATAGATAAACATCTCCCCTCGGCCATACCCCCCGACTGCCAGCAGAGTGCAATGTTCATCGCTGATAGATTTGCGCCAGAGCTGGCGTAAGGTGGCATCAACCCGAGCTGTGATTTCAGTGATAAAGTCGCGAGCATCCTCGGGGGAGTCAATCACCGCTGCCCAATGCTCATTGAGGTGTTCTAGCTGCCGGGCCAGAGGGCGTTCTGGGTCATTGGGGCTGTGGGCTGTAAACAGATCGGCTGAATTCATCGAGTCGGTGTTTCCCGAGGCAGGCTGAGAATATCCACGCCCGATTCGGTCACCGCCACTGTGTGCTCCCACTGGGCAGACAAAGAGCGGTCTTTGGTGACCACCGTCCAGCCATCTTTCAGCAGGCGGGTGTGGCGCTTGCCGGCATTGATCATCGGCTCGATAGTAAAGGTCATGCCCGGTTTAAGCTCTGTTTGCGCCGCGGGGGTGTCACTGGCGTAATGCAAGATCTGGGGTGACTCGTGAAAGGCCAAACCAATGCCATGGCCGCAATATTCCCGTACCACGGAGAACCCTTCAGCCTCGGCATAATCTTGAATCGCCAAGCCGATGTCATAGAGCTTCGCGCCGGGGCGGACGACGTTAATGCCGCGCATCATCGCCTCGTAGGCGACATCAATAAGGCGTTTGGCGCGAATCGAAGGCGTACCGGCAACAAACATCGCGGAGGTATCACCATGCCAGCCGTCTTTGATCACAGTGACGTCGATGTTCATGATATCGCCATCGCGCAGCTTTTTGTCACCGGGAATGCCATGACAAACCTGGTGGTTAACTGAAGTACAGATGGAGGCAGGAAAGCCATGATAGCCCAAGGTGGCCGGCACCCCACCTTGTACTTGCGTGATGTGCTGGTGGGCAATTTCATTGAGCTCACCGGTGGTGATGCCGGGTTTGACATACGGCTTGAGTAACTGCAGCACCTCGGCGGCCAGCTGGCTTGCTATTCGCAGTTTCTCGATTTCTTCGGGGGTTTTGATGGAAATAGTCATGATTGCTCGCCAATGGGCACTCGGTTAGACACCGTGAACAGTGTAACCAAAAAACACCCCGGCCCGCAGATGGGTGGCCGAAACCTTTAGCTCGTAAGCCGTTCGAGCAACCGATCAACGCGCTCGGTATCAAACTCGCCGATGTGCTGATAACGAATGCGGGCATTGGCATCAAGTACGAAGAAGGTGGGGGTGAGCCTTACCCCGCCAAAGGCTTTAGACGCTTCACCCTGCTGGTCGCTCCAGATGGTGTAGGGAATAGCCCGTGCTTCGACCAAATTTCGCACCTGCTCGATGGGGTCAAATCCATGCTAATGCCTACAATATTAGCACCGCGGGGAGTGAATTTCTCATGCAGAGCGACAATATGCGGTATTTCATCGATGCAGCCGGGGCAGGTGGTGGCCCAAAAAGCAATGGCTGCCGGTTGGCCTTTGAGTACATTAAGATGAACCGTTTCGCCATCTAAGGTGATGAGCTTTTGGTCGGCTAGGTCAATTTTGTCATCGTCAAAGCAGCCGGAAAGCGAAGCGGCGGCAGCTAGACCCAATCCTGTCAGTAAAAATTGCCGCCGCTCGGGACGATGTAATCGTGATGTTTGCTCGTAATTCATGACTGTCGGTGCCTGTTGTTTTATTTGATTTATTGCAAAGACCAAAGTGGACTTTATTTGGTTCCCACTTGCAATGCCGCGTAGGGTAAATGATATTGCGCACCAGATACATGGGCGCGATGTTGGTGATACCCGTTTAAGGTTCGCGTTCGCTGATGGCTTGTTCAATCATTGGCACGGTTAACACTCCCAATGGCCGTGCACTTTGGGCTCGGGTCTGCCGCCGCGCGACCAAAACCTCAACATCTAAGGTGCGCATTACCTGCTGAGCTTGAGTCAAGGTGTAGCCAACCTCAACATCAGCCGCCCGGTAAAAGGCATTGGTTTGGGTGAGGTCAATCTCGGTAGTTTGCATGACCTCCGCGGCGAGTGCTTCGGTGTCAATGGCGGGAATCAGATCCCCGCGCGGGCTGTTCTCTGTGCTCTCGGCCATTTCTTCATCGGTATTCGGGGTGCTGGAAAGGTGCGCCCGTAGTTTTTCTTGCTGCGCTTGAAGTTTTGCATAGGCTTGATTAAATGCCTCGGTATAGGCGTGCTCAAGTGCGGCTCGGGCTGGATTGCTGCGGATAACCCCGAGGGTGTTTTTCTCCTCATCCTCGAGCACTAGCCAGGTCGGTTTTTCCTCAAGCGTGTTCTGTAACGACTGTAAGTTGCAAGGATGCTTCAGTCGGCCTATCTGGCGGTTGATGACACTCGAAACCCCGATGTTATCGCCATTAAACCACAGCGACGGGCCTTGCATTTGCTGATCATTGGCGCGGAGCATGGCGTCATACAAACCTGCTTTGCCAAACAGCATTCGACTGGCTAGACCGGCAATCACGATAATAAACATCGCCGGCATAATCGCGGCCGTATCGCTGGTTAATTCGAGCACAGCGGTTAGCGCCGCCAGCGGGGCTTGCAGGGTTGCCCCCATCATCGCCCCCATGCCTAGCACCACATAAAAAGCCACATCGGCGACCGGAATCTGCTGAAAGTGGTACATCAAAGCTCCAGCGATACCGCCGATGGCCGAACCGATCATCAATACTGGAGCGATGGTGCCTACCGGCAGACCCAGGCCGACAGTGATGCCGGCCAGTATCCACTTGGCAATGGCAATCATCACCAACCCCATCAGTGCGATTTGGGCACCGGCAATGAGCTCTGTGGTGTCATAACCAATTCCCATTACTTCCGGAATCCAAATACCAAGCAGACCGGTGGCGATGCCTGCGGCGGTAAAGCGGGCCCAGACCGGCCAGCTCCAGGTGCGGGTGATAGTGGACTCAACCATCTGTATGTAACCGGCGGCCATGGCGCCGATAAACAAACCTAGGACGATCAGGACAGGTACATCGCCCCAGGTTAGGGCGTGTTCAATTTGGATGTTAAACGCCGGTTCCGGGCCGAACACCGTGGTGGTCACTAATGCCCCGATGGATGCGGCGATAATCACCGGCAAGAAACTGGCGAGGGTGTATTGTTTAACAATAACCTCCATGGCAAAAATCACCCCTGCCAGCGGAGTATTGAAGGCCGCCGCGATGGAGGCGGCAATCCCGCAGCCGGAAAGAATACGCACACTGTTGTTAGGTAGCCCCAGTGT
>DRZW01000036.1 GCA_011380105.1 Halothiobacillaceae bacterium | reverse complement strand
TACTACGGTGAGCGCCATTTGCCCGTCGGCCAAATAAGCATACCCGGCCAGAGCAGCTCGGGTTTGATGCTGTTTTTGATCGGCTTGTTAATCATGCTTAGTGCTGCCTTCAGCATGTCTCGCGCACAAACCACCATCAACCCACTAACGCCCGAGCGCAGTAAAAATTTGGTTACCCACGGTATTTTCAAGCGCACCCGCAACCCAATTTATTTGGCTGATGCCATCATTCTCATCGGCATGGTGTTCTGGTTTGGGCAGCTATTGGGCATTTTAGTTGTCGCCGCCTTTATCTGGTATACCAACCGGGTGCAAATTCCCACCGAAGAGCGCATTCTGTCCACGCTATTCGGTGAAAGCTATCAAACCTACTGTCAAAATGTGCCGCGATGGCTGTAGGACAACTTCAGGCTTTTAGCATTAGCGCTGTTGTTATTTCGTACAAAACGGCCAGATTTGGTAGAAGCGCCGGCACTGAAAATCACCCTCGCAACTCGCCAACTGTGACTGATAACGCCGGGAAAGCTCCGCAACCTGCCGGGCGGCTCGAATCGCCGCCGGTTTGCTCTGGCAAGTTCTGACGTCGATAGCCACCTTGGATTCATGATCAGCAAAAAGGCCACCCAATCGGTGGCCTTTTGGTGATTTTATTTGGTCGGAGTGGAGGGATTTGAACCCCCGACCACCTGCCCCCCAGGCAGGTGCGCTACCAGGCTGCGCTACACTCCGTTTAGTTGCGCGCATGATAGCGCAATTCGGGGCAAGCGCAAAGCCTGCTCCTTACTTTTCATCATTACCACGTTCGGATAGCAATTGGTGTAGGGCGCGGATTTCGGAGCGCAGGTTTTGTACTTCGCGACGCAGGGCTTGGGTGTCATCGACGATAGGTTCGGCCTCTTCATGGACGGTGTTTTTGATCATCTGTTCCTCTTTTACGTCGTGTTCGTCTTGCAGGTTCTGCATGGCATCGACGATCAGGGCGATAAACAGGTTAAGCATGGTAAATGTGGCAATGAGGATAAAAATTACAAAAAACAGACCCGCCCAAGGGTGTTCTTCCATTATCGGTCTGGAAATGCCCATGGACCAGCTTTCTAAGGTCATGACTTGGAATAAGGTGTAAAGTGTGGCTTGTAGGCTGCCGAACCATTCCGGGTGGGTTTGGTGGAACAAGCCGTGGGCAATAATGGCGAATACGTAGAAAATAACGATCAGCAAAAACGCGATCGCAGCAATACCGGGAATGGCGGTGATTAATGCGCGCATGATAAAGCGCAGTTTGGGCATCATTGAGATCAGGCGCAGTAAACGTAATGCTCGCAGGACATCAAACGGGCCGGATGCGGGGATTAGGGCGATGCCAACAACGAGTAAGTCGAATACATTCCAGGGGTTTTTGAAAAAACTTAAGCGATGCGCAAACAGTTTGAGCAAAATTTCGATCACAAACACGCCGAGGATGATTTTATCCAGGCCGATTAGGTAGGGCCCGGCCACCGCCATGGGGGTTTCGTAGGTTTCCAGACCTAGAATCACGGCGTTGATTAAGATCAACACCACGATCAGTTTCTGGATCCGCTTGGATTCGACGAAATCAGCCACGCGCTGGCGCAGGGAGCGGTTCTGGTTCGCAGTTTGGTTCATAGTTTTTTAAGGATTAGGTGAAATTAAAGCGCAATGCTATTGATTTAACAGGCAAAGGGCAATTTCTACGAATGCTATTTGAACTGATCGCCGGGTGTAACGCCCCTTATCGGGTTTGATGGGGGCGTGTTAAATGGTTTTAGCGTAACCACTGGTAGTCGGGGTGATTTTTCCGCAGGGTTTCGATGTACTGTTGATGGGCTTGGCGTTCTTGCTCGTTGGGTTGTATGACTTTGAGCGCTTGGCGTTCGGCTGTCAGTCGGGTAAAGCTGCTGCTGTTTTCACCTTCGCTATCAACGTTCTGATCTAAACTTAAATCCCATTGCCCACCGGTTAAAGCTAAATATACATCGGCCAGAATTTCCGAATCAAGCAAGGCGCCATGCAGGGTACGCTCACTATTATCAATGTGATAACGTCGGCATAACGCATCTAGGCTGTTGCGCTGACCGGGGTGTTTATCCCGGGCGATTTTTAGCGAATCAATCACACCGGCGGCGATTTGTTCTACCGGTGGTTTACCCAGTGCGGTCAATTCGGCGTTGAGAAAGCTTAAATCAAAATCGGCATTGTGGATAATCAGTTCAGCGCCGCGGATGTAATCTATGAAGTCATCGGCGATCTGTGCGAATACCGGATGCTGTTCCAAAAAGCGGTTATCCAGCCCATGCACGGCTAGTGCCCCGGCGTCCACTTCCCGTTCGGGGTTGATGTATTTATGGAAGGTGCTTTTGGTGATTTTGCGATCAATCAGCTCAACGGCGCCGATTTCTACCAGTTTATGGCCCTCTTCCACCGGCATGCCAGTGGTTTCGGTATCCATCACGATTTGGCGATAAGTCATTATGCCCTCTGGTTATTGCGAGTAACGCTGTCAATGCGCTGGGTTTCTTCGGCTAACTGCCGTGCCACCGCACCGGGTGTTTTGGTGCGACGAGCAAGAATATCGTATGCGACCGGAATGACAAACAGGGTCAGAATCATGGAGCTGGCAACACCGGTTAAGATCACCATACCAATCACAAAACGGCTTTCTGACCCGGCACCGCTGGAGGCGATTAAGGCGATGGTGCCTGCCATGGTGGTGACACTGGTCATAACAATCGGGCGCAGCCGCAGGACACTAGCTTCAATCAGCGCATCACGGAAGCTGCGTTGTTGCTGGCGAAGCTGGTTAGTGAATTCCACAATTAGAATGCCATTTTTCGCCGCCAGACCCATCAACATCACCAGCCCGATCTGGCTGTAGATATTTAACGACTGACCGCTGTAGTACAAACCCGCCAGTGCACCGATAATCGCCAGGGGCACGGTGAGCATAATCACGAATGGATGCACCAGGCTTTCAAATTGCGCGGCAAGTACCAAAAATACAATCAGCGCGCCCATAATCAGCAGAAAAGCGGTCTCACCACTAGCCTGCAGATAATCGCGTGAGGCTCCTTTGACATCGGTTTGCACCTCGGCGGGCAGAATATCGGCCACGGTTTGATCCAGATAAGCCAACGCTTCGCCAAGTGTATAATCGTCGGCAAGATCGGCACTAATGGTGATGGCACGGATGCGGTCAAAGCGGTTTAGAGTAGCCGGTCCGGCCCGGTCGATCACGGTTACCAGTTGGCTTAATGGGATTAAATTACCACTAGTTTCTGAGCGCACGTAGATGCTATTGATGGCATCCGGGCTGCGCTGCAATGCGCGCTCGCCTTCAATAATCACATCATATTCCTGACCGTCATCCACATAGGTAGTCACACTACGCCCACCAAGTAGGGTTTCCATGGTGCGACCAATTTCTGAAATACGCACACCCAACGCGGTTGCACGCTCGTAGTCAATTTCCACAAATAGCTGGGGCTGAGTTTCTTTGTAATCAGAATCAAGGTTGAGCAGTCTGGGGTTATCTTCACGGATGTGCGCAAATAGCTGATCACGCCAAGCGGCGATTTCCTCATAGGTTCCACCGCCCAATACATATTGCACCGGTGATTCCACCCGCTGGCCTAAGCCTTGGCGCATCACCGGAAAAGCACGCACGCCGGGTAAATCAACCAGCTTTTGGCGCACCTCTTTCATAATCTCAAAACCACTGCGACGTTGATTCCAGTCTTCGAGGATGACGACTACAAAGCCGCTGTTGAAATTTTCAATATTACCAAGGGCACGCGGGCTGCTAATCATGAAATGCGCAACCTCGCCATCATCAAGCATGGGGAGCAGACGGGCTTCAATTTCATCCATGTAATCGCGCATGTATTCAAAGCTGGCCCCTTCCGGAGCAGATACAAAGATAAAAAAGCTGCCCCGGTCTTCACGCGGCGCATATTCATTCGGCAGTTGCTGGGCAAACCAGTAGGTCGCACCAATAGCCGCGACAAACCCCAGCACGACCAGCCAGCGCAGACGCAATGCCCAACCCAATAGCACCCGGTAAACAGCCTGCATACCAGCCACGCTAAGGTTTACAAATCTTAAGAACAGGCCTTCTTTCTGTTTTTCTTTGAGGATTTTTGAGGCCATCATTGGGGTCAGGGTTAAAGCAACGATGCTCGACAGCAGCACCGCAAACGCCAGCGTGATGGAAAATTCAGTAAAAAGACGGCCCAAATCGCCTTCTATAAAAGCTAGGGGTACAAACACGGCGATTAGCACTAAGGTGGTGGCCACCACGGCAAATGCGATCTGCCGGGTGCCGTAAAAAGCAGCGACCAGTGGGGTTTCGCCGTATTGCTGGATGCGTCGGTTGATGTTCTCCAACACAACAATAGCATCATCTACAATCAGACCAATCGCCAGAACCAGTGCCAGCAGGGTTAATAGATTGATGGTAAAGCCAAATAAAGCCAGCCCGGTAAACGCGCCGATTAGGGCAATCGGTACGGTAATCGCCGGAATCAGGGTGGTGCGTAGATTCCCGATAAATAAATAAATCACCACCACAACTAGGCCGATGGTGATGAATAAGGTCATAATGACCTGTTTGACGGCTGTCTGCACAAAGATAGAGGCATCATAGATCACCGTTAGGCTCATGCCATCGGGCAGGCGATCCTGCAGATAGTCCACCTCCGCGCGGGCGGCGCTAGCCACCTCCATGACGTTCGCGGTGGATTGGCGCACTATGCCTAACCCAACCCGGGTGACGCCATCACCCCGAAACAAAGTGCGCTCTTCCACCACACCCAATTCCACCCGAGCAATATCACGTAAGCGGATGGGGTGGTTGTTCTCGCCACGGCTAACCACGATGGATTCAAATTCCTCAGGCTGAGAAAAACCACGCGGTAAGCGCACCACAAACTGCCGTTCGGCAGATTCAATCTGCCCACCGGGCAACTCCACGTTTTCGGAACGTAGGGCCGATTCGACATCTGCTGGGGTTAAATTATGAGCAGCCAAGGCAGTACGATCCAGCCAGATGCGCATGGCATATTCCAACCCGCCACCAACGCGCACTCGAGAAACCCCCGGCAGCACGGAAAATCGGTCCACCAGAAAG
>DRZW01000021.1 GCA_011380105.1 Halothiobacillaceae bacterium | reverse complement strand
CTTACAACACAAACCGGCAGTGCTCCACTCCGGGCTGGCCGATGGCGCACGGCTTGAGGCTTGGCTGGCTGCAGGTAGCAATGAAGCTAAACTGATTGTCGGCACGCGTTCGGCAGCGTTTGTTCCGCTGGCCAATCCGGGGTTGATGGTGGTCGATGAAGAACACGATAGTTCGTTCAAGCAGCAGGAAGGGTTTATGTACCACGCCCGGGATGTGTTGATTTACCGGGCCAAGCAGTACCAGATCCCGATTGTGCTGGGCTCGGCAACGCCTTCTTTAGAAACCTTGCGTCATGCCTTATCGGGGCGCTACGGGCATTTGCAATTAAGCCACCGTCATCTTCAGGCTAAGTTGCCGAAAATGCAGCTCATTGACCAGAAAAAACAGCCCATGCAAGGCGGGCTTTCCCCAGCACTGCTCAAGGCCATAGAGCAGCACTTGCTTCAGGGCGGTCAGGTAATGTTGTATCTGAACCGACGCGGCTTTGCCCCAAGCCTGTTGTGTCATAGCTGTGGTTACGTGGCGCAATGCCCGCACTGTGATGCCTGCATGACGCTGCACCGCAAAATCCATCGCCTGCGCTGCCATCATTGTGGCCATGAAAAGCAACCGCCGCAGGCCTGCCCGAACTGTGGCGCGCCCTTACAGGCGCAGGGTTTGGGTACTGAGCAACTTGAAGATGTGCTGCGTAGTCATTTCCCTGGTTTTCCTATGGCCAGGCTTGACCGTGATGCCACCGCTCGTCGGGGCACTCTTGAAAACACGCTTGCTGCCATCGCTAATGGTTCGGTGCGAATTATCGTTGGCACCCAGATGCTGGTTAAAGGCCATGATTTCCCGGATGTGACCTTAGTGGCCGTTGTTGATGCCGATCAGGGCCTGTTTGTTGCCGATTTTCACGGCCCGGAACGGTTTGCTCAAAATCTAATTCAGGTCGCAGGTCGTGCCGGCCGCGCCGAGCGCCCCGGCACCGTGCTAGTCCAGACTCACCATCCTGATCATCCGGTGTTAAATCAGCTTATCAATCAGGGCTATCATGCCGTGGGGCGAGAACTGCTAAAACAACGGTGCGAGGCACAAATGCCGCCTTATACGCACGCGGCGTTAATCCGGGCCGATTCCCGTGACGCGGATCAGGCTCGCAGTTTTTTGCAAGAACAAGCAGGCTGGTTACGCCAGCATCAGCAAACAGCTGTTGATATTCTAGGGCCGATCACCGCACCGCTGGCACGGCGCGCCGGACGGTATCGCTATCAACTGCTGCTCATCAGCCAACTGCGTGGCCCTCTGCACGGGTTGTTAAAAGCCTTAGATGACAAGGTGGGCAGCCGCCGAGTGCGGGGGCTGCGCTGGTCGATCGATATTGATCCGGTGGATTTGAGTTAGTCGATTTTTAGGCGCACTGAAAACCTGCG
This sequence comes from Halothiobacillaceae bacterium, assembly GCA_011380105.1. GTDB lineage: Bacteria > Pseudomonadota > Gammaproteobacteria > Halothiobacillales > Halothiobacillaceae > Guyparkeria. The sequence goes on along the minus strand of DRZW01000021.1, from coordinate 3,792 downwards.
CGGCCACGGCTTTGGGAAATTAAGCTGGGGTTGAGGTTTTTACACAAACTTATGCTGATTTAGAGATCGAAACGCTAATTTTCATCGGCAACACGACGGTAAAGCAGGTCAAATACGGGGTGGCCGAGTTGTTCACCTCGGCGTTCAAACTTGGTTTTAGGTCGCCATTTTGGACGGGCATTGCGGCCGTCTTGTTGATGCTCGGGGGTAAAGGCCGGGTGGGGGTCTAGGACTGCTTGCATGTGTTCGGCATAATTCTGCCAGTCGGTGGCCAGATGCCATAATCCATTAGGTTCTAAGCGGCTTGCGATCAGGTCGGCAAATGGTGTCTGAACGATGCGGCGTTTGTGGTGGCGTTTTTTGTGCCACGGATCAGGAAAATACAGCAGTACCTGGCTTAAGCTACCGGGTAGCAGACGTTGTTCAATAAAGGGCACGGCGTCATCGCCCACGGCACGCAGATTTTTCAGGCCCAAACGCTCGATGCCCATCAATAATTGGCCAAGGCCAGGGCGGTGGACTTCCACGCCGATAAAGTCGCGCTCTGGGTCCATGGCCGCCATTTCCAGCAGGCTCTCACCATTTCCAAAACCAATCTCTAACACCAGTGGCGCGCTGCGGCCAAAAATCGCTTGCTGGTCGATCGGCTCGCCGGTGGGGTCGAGCAGAAAATCCCCGCTTAAACTATTTAACGCGCGTCGCTGGCCTTGCGTTAACCGCCCTTCCCGACGAATAAACGAACGAATACGTCGCCATGGGCGTTGTGGTTCACGCTGCGCGGACATAATTAGAAAAACAGTCCATCAATTGGTGAAGAGGCGCTGGCAAAACGCTTACGCGGCATCCGTCCGGCCAGGTACGCCTGACGACCCGCAGCGACGGCATTTTTCATTGCTTGAGCCATCAGCACCGGGTTTTTGGCGTGGGCAATCGCGCTGTTAAGCAGCACCCCATCACTGCCAAGCTCCATCGCCAAAGCTGCATCGGAGGCAGTGCCAACACCGGCATCAACGATGATCGGCACCTTGGCGTTTTCAATGATGGTCAGCAGGTTGTATTTGTTCTGCACACCCAGCCCGGAACCAATTGGGGCGGCTAGCGGCATCACCGAGACACAACCAATTTCTTCGAGTTGTTTGGCAATAATCGGGTCATCGGAGGTATAAACCATAACCTCAAAATCGGCGGCTACGAGTTTCTCGGCGGCCTTTAGGGTGTTGACCACATCGGGATACAGGGTTTTATCATCGCCCAGCACTTCTAGTTTAACTAAGTTATGGCCGTCTAACAGCTCTCGGGCAAGTTTACAGGTGCGTACCGCATCCTCGACGGTATAGCAACCTGCAGTGTTGGGCAGTATGGTGTATTGCTCAGGGGGCAGCACGTCGAGCAGATTCGGTTCATCCGGGTTCTGGCCAATATTGGAGCGACGAATCGCTACGGTAACAATTTCCGCGCCCGCCGCTCGGGTGGCGGCATCGGTTTCGGCCATGTCTTTAAACTTGCCGGTACCGGTGAGAAGACGCGAGGAAAACTGGCGACTACCTATGGTGAGTAGATCATCGGATTTGTTCATATCGTTCACTTTAGTTAATGAGTTGTTTCGCTAAGGTTCTCTGGCTGTGGGCCGGTATGCTCTAGGGTAACTGGCACGCTATTAATTTGCAGCGAATCGTGGAGGTGTTTGAGCTTCATAACCGCTAGAAACTGGCAATCATCACCCACCTCGACACTTCTAACAATTTCACCCACCACTTGGTCGTCCTGGTTCACGATGTCTGTGCCCGGCGAGAACGCACGAACACCCAGAGCATGACCTGCAAACATCCGCCGATTGGGCTTGCCTAAATAATGCAATCGGGCGATGACTTCCTGACCGGGATAACAGCCTTTTTTCAGGCTAAAGGCGTTGAGTTCATCTAAATTAAGCCACTGTGGCACAAAGGTGTTTTCGGTGGCTTGATACACAGCGGGAATACGATCTTGGATCTCGGCGCGCTCAAAATCACTGGCTGCAATCCGACCTAGTGATGCTTCCAACGCGGATTTGATGGTGTTTATTGCAGATTCGGGAGCCGTTAGGGTCAATCGAGGCTGACCGCCACGTTGCTCGGCTATCACCCAACCATCCGATAAATAATCGGTGGTTAGCGGTGCTGTTTCCTCGCTTGTCAATGCGTAAAGCCCGGTAGGCAAGCCGTCAATATTCAGCGATGTTTTGGCCTTTACCAATACACCGATGGTCCGGTAATCGGCCAGCGGGGTTATTTGTACATCACGCCGCAACACAAACATCTGCAAGCGTTTTTGCATGAACTCAAGCAGATCATCCTGCACAGCCAGTGCAAAACCGTCTTGGAAAGGGGTGACAATAAACAGCGCATGGCAGCGCCCCTTTGCGGAGCAAAAGGCGGTATAAATGCTTTGCCTGTCTCCAATCATCGCCATATCTTGGGTAAGAATAGCTTGCAGAAAGTCTTTTGCCTCCGAACCGGTTACCATTAGGTGCCGACGGTACGGTAATAATGCAACCCCGGTGTGATAAATTGCCGCGGGATTAAATTTACTCATCCACAGCCTGCCTTTGTTTTTTCACAAACACTATCTTAGCACTTTCAGTCATGCAACTGAGCCGCTCAGGGAGTAAATCATGCCAGGAGCAAAGCCACAATCACCACCTCTAACCCTTATCCTCACATCAGACAGGCTATTGCTGATAACGTGGCGCGTATTTCTTTTACTATGCGCCATAGCCGTCGGCATGAGCATCGGCCAACTCCTACAAAGCTTAAGTCACATCGGTTGGCTGCCCTATTTGGCAGGCCTGATCAGCGCGGTTTTGACTGCGACTTTGTTATTAAAACAACCTGCCCCACAGGGCTTTGAGCAGCAGGTGCAATTACAACTGACCCCGGAGCGATTTGTTTTACAACTGCCCGATCAAGAGCCGGTGCAGGGTGAATGGCAACTGCACTGGCATCTCCCGGGGCTAACTGGGTTAAAACTTCAGTCCGAAACCCAAAGCCGGGTCATTTGGTTAACACCGAGGCGCACCGGGCGACACGGCTGGCATGCGTTCATGCAGCTGCTCACCCTATCAGGCCGAGCCACACCCGTGTAATCAGAAACGCGCTCGGATTTGTTGGTCTAATTGGCGCAACTGCCGATCAAAATCAGCCAAGTCACGGTTGTTGGTTAACTGCCAGTCTGCGATAGCCGCGCGAGCCTGATCATCGCGCTGCGCTGCCAGTATTTTTTCAGCAAGATGGGGATCAATTCCGGGGCGCTGCGTTAGGCGCGCTAGGCGGATCTCGCGTTCAGCATGAATCGTCACAATGGCATTTAGCCAAGGCTGGTAACGGGCATGTGTGGCCGGTTCGGCTAATAGCGGCACGACAACCAACACGTAAGGCGCAGAGTCACACACCGCCACAGCCTGCGCATGGGCCCTTTCGGCAATAGCCGGATGCATTATCGCTTCCAATTCGGCACGTTTTTGGGCGTTATTAAACACTAGTTCTCGCAATAGTGCTCGCTGCACGCCACCGTGACCATCACTGACCGCATTGCCAAAATGGGCAATAATGGCATCACGAACCGGGCCGGGTTGGGCTAGTAATTGATGGGCAATGGCGTCAGTATCCACCACTGCCGCGCCATTAGCGGCGAGAAAGTCAGCGGCATAGCTTTTACCGCTGGCTATACCGCCGGTAAGACCAATTAGGTTATGGCACTGGGTTTGGCCTGGAACATGTTTATTCCCGCGACCGTCGGTTGCGGGTGATTTTTTAT
>DRZW01000019.1 GCA_011380105.1 Halothiobacillaceae bacterium | reverse complement strand
GGTGTATTCTTGGTGGGCGACGAGTCCGCCATCGAACAACAACTCAAAGCCCACCCCAATGCTGACCGTGAGCGGATTATTATTGAGCACGCCGAGCAAGTGGTCGCAATGGATGAATCTCCCGCGCTGGCTTTACGCAATAAAAAGCAAAGCTCCATGCGGATTGCCATTAATCTCGTCAAAGCTGGGCGGGCTGGCGCGGCTGTCAGTGCCGGGAACACCGGCGCATTGATGGCTACGGCTAAATTTGTCCTCAAAACCCTGCCGGGTATCGAGCGCCCTGCTATTTGTACCGCGCTGCCCAATGAAACCGGGCACACCCACGTGCTTGATCTCGGCGCGAATGTCGAATGCGATGCCGAACACCTGTTTCAATTCGCGGTAATGGGCTCGATTCTGGTCGAAGCCACCGATGGCAACCCTAATCCTAAAGTCGGCTTGCTCAATGTTGGGGCTGAGGCGATTAAAGGCAACGATACGGTTAAATCAGCGGCCGCGATGCTAGAGCACGGCCCGGTGAATTTCGTTGGCTTTGTTGAGGGTGACGATATCTACAAAGGCGGGGTTGATGTCATTGTCTGCGATGGTTTTGTGGGTAATGTCGCCTTAAAGAGTAGCGAAGGCGTGGCGAAGATGATCAGCCACTTTTTGCGCGAGGAATTTCGAGCCGGAGTTTTTTCGCGTTTTGCCGCCCTGATGGCCATGCCGGTATTAAATCGGCTGAAAAAACGCGTTGATCCCAGCGTTTACAATGGTGCCAGTTTGCTGGGTTTATCTGGCATCGTGGTTAAAAGCCACGGTGGTGCGGATGTCAATGGGTTTTCTCATGCCTTAGATGTGGCATTAACCGAAATTGAACAAGACGTACCCAGCCGGATTGACCAGCAGGTAGTGAAATTACTGGAAGAAAGGCAGCATTCATGAACTATGCGCGCATAACTGGCACAGGCAGTTATCTGCCCGAGCAGATTATGACCAACCACGATCTGGAAAAAATCGTTGATACCAGCGATGAGTGGATCCGCAGTCGTACCGGCATCGAGCAGCGTCACATTGCCCCGTCTGAGCAAAACACCTCGGATTTGGCGGAGCCTGCCGCCCGTCGCGCGCTACAAGCGGCCGGTCGCGTGCCGGAAGAAGTCGATCTATTAATCGTCGCCACCACCACCCCTGATCGCACCTTCCCGTCAACGGCCTGTTTACTGCAGCAAAAACTGGGTATCCACGGCCCGCCGGCTTTCGACATCCAAGCGGTATGCAGCGGGTTTGTTTACGCACTAAGTGTCGCTGACCAATACATTAAAACCGGCATGGCGCGCTGCGTGCTCGTGGTCGGGGCAGAAAAGCTGTCCCGAATTGTTAACTGGAAAGACCGCACCACCTGTGTGCTCTTTGCCGACGGTGCCGGTGCTGTGGTGCTCGAAGCTGATAACAAACCCGGTATTATCAGCACCCATATTCACGCCGATGGCAGCTATGAATCCCTGCTGACCACCGTTGAGCGCCAACCGGGCACCGATCAGGAGCGGTTGGCTGATGGCACCGCCTTTATCGAAATGAAAGGCAATGAGGTGTTCAAGATAGCCGTTAACACCTTGGGTAGCCTGGTGGATCAAACCTTAAGCGCTGCTGGGTATAGCGCTGATGATCTCGATTGGCTGGTACCGCATCAGGCTAATCACCGGATTATTCAAGCGACAGCCCGAAAATTAGGTATGTCATTAGATCAGGTCGTGCTAACGGTAAATCGGCATGGCAATACCTCGGCGGCATCCGTACCCTTGGCGCTGGATACGGCCGTGCGTGATGGCCGCATTAAATCGGGTGATCTAATTCTCATGGAAGCCTTTGGCGGCGGGTTTACTTGGGGGTCTGCTCTGGTACGCTTTTAAATAGCAGGCAGATCAGAGGTATTAGCATGGCGAAAGAAATTGAGCGCAAGTTTTTAGTGACCAATGATCACTGGCGTGATCAAATCAAATCCAGTCACCGCATGGTTCAGGGTTATCTGAACGATGCAGGCCGTGCCTCAGTTCGTGTCCGGATCAGCGGTGATCAGGCTTGGTTGAATATTAAAAGCCGCATCCTTGGTGTCGAGCGCGACGAATACGAATACCCCATCCCGGTGACTGATGCCCGGCAAATGCTCGATACCCTCGCCGATGGTGCGTTGATCGAAAAAACCCGCCATCTGGTGGATGTTGCCGGTTTAACTTGGGAGATTGATGAGTTCTATGGTGATAATGCGGGTTTGATTGTGGCCGAAGTGGAACTCTACCAGCCAGATGCAACGTTTCACAAGCCCGATTGGGCTGGTAAGGAGGTTACGGACGATCCACGCTACTACAATGTGGCACTAGTTCGCCACCCGTTCTCCACCTGGTAGGCCGCAGAGCTGACCGAATTAAGCAAGAGGCGGGCTGATGCCGATAAATGTTTGCATTATTGATGATCACACCATGTTCCGGGCCGCAATCAGCCATCTGATTACCCGTACCCATGAAATCAACGTAGCTGCCGAATTTGATAGCGGTGAGCAAGCTTTGGATTGGTTGCGTTCGCATCCGGTGGATGTGGTGCTCTGTGATTTGCTGATGCCAGGCATGGGTGGTGCTGAGACACTGCGCCGGGTGGCTCGTTCTTACCCTAAAACCGGCCTTTTGGCGCTAACTGCGGAGGCGGATGTACATCTGGCGCGCGAGGTAATTGACCAGGGCGTACATGCCTATGTCACCAAGGATGCCGAACCCGATGAGCTAATCAAAGCCATTCTCAGTGCAGCGCGGGGCAAAAAATATGTCTCGCAGAGTATCGCTCAACAAATCGCCCTGTCTCCCAAACAGGATTCCGACCCTTTCGAGTCCTTGTCCACCCGCGAGCAGCAAGTGTTGAGGATGGTATTAGAAGGCCGCACCGGTAATGATATTGCCGAGTTGTTATGTGTTAGCCCCAAAACCGTCAGTACCTACCGTAGCCGCCTGTACGAGAAACTCGGCGTAAAAAACGACGTCGAGCTATTTAAATTTGCTGTCCGCCGAGGTTACGTCACCTTAGATGAATAACCCCGTGTTTGATGCCAAAGCCTTTCTGGCCGATGTCAGTGAGCGCCCAGGGGTTTACCAGATGTTTGATGACCGCGGGCAAGTCATCTACGTGGGCAAGGCGCGCAACCTGAAAAATCGGTTGAGCAGCTATTTTCGCGGCAACCAGCCAATTAAAACCCAAAAACTAGTACAACGCATAGCCCGCATTGAAACCACGGTAACGCGCAGTGAGGCCGAAGCCCTGCTGCTAGAAGCAAATCTAATCAAAACCCACCGACCTCGCTATAACATCTTGCTGCGCGATGACAAAAGCTATCCTTGGATTTACGTCTCTACCAACGATACCTTTCCGCGATTAGCCTATCACCGTGGCCCGCGTAAAAAAGCCGGGCGTTACTTCGGCCCATACCCCTCTGCTGGTAAAGTGCGCGATACACTTAATCTGCTCGAAAAAGTCTTCAAGGTGCGCCAGTGCGAAGACAGCGTATTTAAAAACCGCTCTCGCCCCTGTTTGCAATACCAGATTGACCGCTGCAAAGCCCCCTGTGTGGGGTATGTTTCCGAAGAAGAATACCAGCGTGATGTTGCAGACACACTGGCCTTTTTATCTGGCAACAGTCAGCAATTAATAAATGACTTAGTTAGCCGTATGGAGCAAGCGGTGGCGGAATTAGACTTCGAACGGGCCGCCGAATTGCGCGATCAAATCACCGCTCTGCGTGCTGTCAGCCAGCAACAACATGTGACCGGCGTGGGTGGCGATGCCGATGTAATCGCCATCGAGCAGCAAGGGGACACCATTGTGGTTGCGGTAGGGCAGTTTCGTGACGGTCAGTTTTTAGGCACCCGCAGTTACTTCCCGGAGGTGCCGTTGGAGAGCACGCTGGCAGAAGTGCTGGCCGCCTTTCTGGCACAGTATTACGCCGAACGCCTGCCACCACGGCGGATTTTATGCAATCAACTGCCCGAACAGGCAGAAACCCTGATGGCGGTGTTTACCGAACGCAATAGCGGCAAGGTGGAAATCACCCGCCCGCAGCGTGGCCGTGCCATGCAGTGGCTGGATGACGTAAAAGCCAATGGGCAACTTGCTTTAGAGCAACGTCTAAAAAGCCGTAAAAGCATGCAAAAACGCTTTGATGCACTAGGTCAATGGGTGGGGCGGGTTGATATTCAACGCATAGAATGTTTTGATGTTTCGCATACTCAAGGGGAACTCACCGTGGCCTCCTGTGTGGTTTTCACCCCAGCTGGGGCGAACAAGGATCAATATCGACGTTACCACATTGAAGGGATTACACCCGGTGATGATTACGCGGCGATGCATCAGGCCTTGCGGCGGCGGTTTGATCGGGCGCTGGCAGAAGACGGGCCATTACCGGATGTGTTATTGATTGATGGTGGTCGCGGCCAGCTTAATCAGGCCGAAGCGGTGCTGGCTGAACGGGGCTTGTTGGAAAAGGTGATGCCCATTGGGGTGGCCAAAGGGGCAGAGCGCCGTGCCGGGGCAGAAACCCTATTGTTCACTGCAGGGCGCGAGGCTAAACTGCCCCCGCATGATCCCGGTTTTCATTTAATCCAACAGGTGCGTGATGAGGCTCACCGTTTTGCCATTGCCGGGCACCGGGCGCGCCGTCAAAAAGCACGCACGCAGTCTGATTTGGAGAAAATCCCCGGTATCGGCCACAAGCGTCGTCAGGCACTGCTGAAATATTTTGGGGGTATTCGCGGCCTGAAAGCAGCTAGCGAAGCTGAGCTAGCGAAAGTGCCTGGAATTTCACCTACGCTTGCCCGCAAGGTTCATACTTGGTTTCACCAGGGCGGCAGCTAAACCACAGCCCTGTCAGGCTTTTTTAACAGGAGGAAAGGGAATGCAAATACGACAGGCACCGATGATGCGCCTGCTCGGTGGTCTTTGGTTGGTACTGCTGCTGATGTTTGGCGCAGGCCAAGCTTTGGCAGAGCAGGCTAACAGCTCGGTAGACTACAAGGCCATGGCTGATCTACTGGAGGATGAGCAAGCGCGTGCGGCTTTAATCGAGCATTTGCGGGCAGCCTCCGAGGGAGCTGAACCGGCAGATGAAGCCGATCAGACCAAATCACTGGTTATTAGTACCGGCATTACCTCCGGGCTGACACAAGTGGTTAGCGCTAGCTTTGCCAGTCTGGCCGAGGCTGCTC
>DRZW01000224.1 GCA_011380105.1 Halothiobacillaceae bacterium | reverse complement strand
CTCTTAGGTTGCACACGTGAGCGGGTGCGCCAGATTCAACTTGAGGCCGTGCGTCAGCTTAAGCAACAGGCCGCCTCTCGCGGTGTGACCGCGGATGTTATTTTTAACGATTAGATAAATTCCAAATCAGTTTTCAAAACCGCGGCATAGACGCGGTTTTTTATATTAACCTAGATTTAGTATGTTAAATAATAAGTCAGTTACCGGCACAGGGGGTGATGAGATGGCCTACCATTGGTTCGCCTGCTCATAGTGGATTTATGTCGCAATCTGAATTTTCACTTAATATCTGTGCCAAGGATCAGCTGGCAGTGTTGTTGGTTCGTGTCACGCTACTCTAGCGACGTTATCGCACTAGCCAGAGACTTGATTCAGTCTGAGCTGGCTGATGAGCTGAGTATTAACAAAGCCAATTTGATGCTTGGTTGATCGATTATCACAGAACCAATGAGTGCAGCCGGTTGTCAGTGTAGCCAAGCGACATTGCAAGATTATCCGCTTAACCGAATGCGTCCTTCAGTTGATTGATGAAATCCTCGTTAGCGCTAAGCGCATCAATCTGCCTACCTTTGCTTAGGTAGATGCCTCTTCGCAGCAACAGTAGGCGATCAAGGAGTATATGCTCGCCCTGCGTAAGGGTTTGTATGAAAACCTGCCGGTGAAAAAACGCTAGCAGCGTGATCAGTGTTTGTCTTTGGCTGCTGATGACTAAACCCGGTGGTGGACTCAGATTGCAGCTTGGGTTTTAGGTAGGCGGTGTTTTGGGCTATTTGTAAAAAAACCCGCTTGAGTTAGCGGGTTTTTTAATTAATCAAAGCTGATTAGATTGATTTGATCTTTTTTACCAGCGCTGCTTTGCGACGCGCGGCGGTGTTGCGCTTATAGATGCCTTTGTTGACCATGCGGTCAATTATCGGCTGTGCTTTGCGATAAGCTGCCTGCGCCTGCTCTGCATCGCCATTTTGAACCGCTTTGAGGACAGCTTTGTAGGCAGTGCGAACTTGAGAGCGCATCGCCATGTTGTGTTTACGCGCTTTTTCCGCTTGGCGAACACGTTTACGGGCTTGAGCAGTATTGGCCACAGGGCAAACTCCTTAAAATTCGGGTGTAAGTATTAAAGGACTTTCGTTGCAAATACAATAAAACACTTCATTATCCCGAAAATCCATTACTTGTCAAGGAAATAACATTAAACTGACCCATGCAGCGGTGCATATGGTGGTTACCTGCTCGGGGTAAATAGCTGTAAGATCAGTCTTTAGCCATGGCCTCTTCCAGCTGAGCAAGACGTTGTTTTAACCGCTGGTTTTCCTCGCGGGTTTTGACTAAATCGGTAACATCGCGCTGAATACCGATAAAGTAAGTCAGGCGGTCGTCGTCGTTAAACACCGGTGTGATTGACAGTTCGTTATAAAACAGACTGCCATCCTTGCGATAATTACGAATAACAACCCGGCTGGAGCGGCCATCTCGAATGGCTTCGCGTATTTCCTTTAGGGCATCTTGGTCACGGTCATGTGCCTGGAGAAAGCGGCAGTCCTGATACAGGATTTCAGCGGCGTTGTATCCGGTTAATCGCTCGAAGGCCTGATTGACATAGATCAGGATATTATCATCGCCTTCCTGTTCCGCGATCACAATGCCATCACTGGAGGCATTGACCGCTTTGAGCAGCAACTGAGCATCAAGCATGGCACTGCGTCTCTTTTCTGTATCCAATTCGGTGATCATATCAAAAGCTACCCAGTATGCAGCAAGACTAAAGAGCCTTTTTTAGTGATGCAAGCCACGATCCGATTGCGGCTTGAGTCCCATCTCATTGAGAATTTCGGTTTGGCAGCGATCGATGATGCCAGCAAACTTATCCCGCCACGGGTTTTTATTCTCGTTTTGCTCATCTTGGGCTGTCAGTGGCTCTAAGGCGCACCAGTGCAGCCGCGTGGTGCCAATATTGTTATGTAGATAGGCATCCTTAGCCATGGTGTTCGATTCGGTGATCCGAACCCAGAGGCTTGCCTGCCAACGTTGCACCAGACGTTCGCGCTGGTAGTGACTTAGCCCGATGGGCAACAGCTTTAAATTATAACGGGGATCAAATAATTGGGTTAGCAGCCACAAACCAGCAGCCCTTACCGGCACGGAGCCATCGAGCACAAAATCGACGGTGATGGTGGGCCGGTTGGGATGATGTTCTGCACTTAAAACCCATTCAAAACGCCCCTTGATGTATTCGCCCAACCAGGTCAGGCCGATATCCCGATCCGGCCAGGCGCTGCGCATTTCTAGGCGTGCTAAAGCCTCGATCAGTACATCGCGCAGATAATCCTGAGGCGATAGCCATAACAGTGCAGAAACTTCTGCCTCGCGCAGGACGCGAGCATCTAGATGGATGGTGGCATCGATAACACGCTCAATTAAATTGCCCTCCGACTGGCTTACAGACTGGGGTTGAGGTGTGTCCGGTAATGCATCGATCGTGGTTTGAGCGGAGGATGGCGGTGCGATTTCCGGTTCTTCGCGCTCAAAGATAGTTGCTATTTGGGCAAAGCCGATGCCTTGCTCAGCGAGTTTTTGAATCCGTTGGATGCGCTCAACATCTCCTTGGCTGTAAAGGCGGTGCCCGGCAGGGGTCCTCGTTGGGCGAATCAAGCCGTAACGGCGCTCCCAGGCGCGCAGGGTAATGGGATTAACCCCTGTTATCTGGGCGACAGCACGAATGGGCAATAGCCCTGGCGAATCGGGTTCGGTAATGTTGGGTTCGGTAGCAGACAAAACTTCCACCTTGGGTTGTCGGCGTGTATAACTAATGCACAGATATTGTAGCAGAATTTGACTAAGATAGGCGGCAGGCAACCCATTTTTGAGGTGATTATGGCAAAGCAGTACTGGCTTATCGGAGCGAGCAGCGGCATTGGCCGTGCGCTGGCCTTGGAATTACTCAAACAGGGCCATCATGTGGCCTTAACGGCCCGTCGCCAGTCGCAGCTGGATGAAATCGCCGCAGGTTATCCGCAGCAAACCCGGGTTTTGCCCGCCGATGTGACCGTATTGGCTGAGTTGCAGGCCGCCTTCACCGCTTTAACCCAAGATGGTCGCAAGGTTGACTCGGTGATTATGAATGCGGCTGATTACGAGCCCATGCGGCTTGAAGACTTTGATCCCGAGCTGTTCGCCCGGTTGATGCAAGTCAATTTTCAAGGCGTGGTGAATGGGATTGCAACGGTGCGCGAATATATGCAGCAAAACGGGGGTGAGATTGCAATAACCGCCAGTGTCGCCGGTTATCGTGGTTTGCCGTATGCTGCCCCCTATGGGGCAAGCAAGGCGGCGTTAATCAATATGGCCGAGTCACTCGCGCCAGAATTTGCCCGTTATGGTGTCGCTATAAGGGTGATAAACCCCGGCTTTGTCCGTACCGCGCTGACCGAGAAAAACAATTTTGCGATGCCTGGGCGGATCGAACCAGAACAGGCAGCTGCCTTAATCGCTAAACGCTTACAGCGAGGTGGGTTTGAGTTACTCATCCCGCGTGGCTTCGGTTTATTAATGAAACTAATTCGCCTCATGCCCAACCGGCTTTTTTTAGCGTTAACGGCAAAAGCATTAAAACCCCAAGGGGAGAGTCCAAAACGGGATTGACATGACGAATAATACTCAAATCGACCAACAGCGATTGGATGACGTCGTCCGTGTTTTCGCCGAGCTTACCGAAAAGAATTTGACCGTATCGCTAGGTTCGATCTTCCACCCACAGGCGCGCTTTAAAGATCCGTTTAATGACGTAACTGGGATTGAGGCGATTGAAAAAATTTTTGCGCATGGTTTTGCTCAGTGCCCCGGTATGCGATTTGTGATTGACCACAGCGCGTTAGCCGGGGAGCGGGGCTTTGTGAAGTGGTATTTTTTATGTCATCCAGAGCACAGCCAGCCAGCCCAGCAATTTCGAATTGATGGCGTCTCGTTACTGACGTTTGATGCTGAAGGGCTGGTGGTGGAGCATGAAGATTTTTGGGATCCGGCGGCTCAAATTTATGAGCGTATTCCGGTTTTCGGTGCGCTGCTGCGTTGGTTGCGAAAACGTTTGGCGGTGCGTTAGGCACAACCGTTGAGTGTTGGCGCAGGTGAGTATTGTCACCGGGCTTGTCATTCTTTGGGTTAATGCTGGGCCCGAATGAGTCGCGCTTCCCCTGATCTTAGCTGTCGCGTGGCTAGCTGTGGTCGTCATGCTTTGGTTGGCGCTCTGCACCGCGAGCCGTTGGCAACGTTGATGACGATCCCCATGGGGTGGTTGCATTTACCGGCATTTGGCTGTGCTTTACCGTGCTGGTTATTCCTTAGTCGGCTTAGGTGGCTCGAAGGCATCGGTATCCGTTTGGTCAAAGCGCCCGCCTTGCTCTCGGCCATATTCCTGTTCCCAGCCGGGGTCTGGTTCGTAGATGGGCGGGGTGATTTCTTGTTGATGGCTGTCGGCGCCGCGTACCTCCGGCTGCTCTTTTTCCTCATGGCTACGCGGGTCTAATTCAGCGCCCGCTGTAGAGGTTTGGGTGGTGAAGACGTAATCACTGCGTTCTTCTACCGGCACGGGTTCATCAACCCAAATCCGCCAGAACACCAGGCTAATGAGAATCAGTGCTGCACCAATGGTGAAAATCGGAAACCCGGTCGGCCCCAGCCAGGCCATTAGCAACCCGCTGATGATAGGCCCTAAGGCAGAGCCGGCACCATTGACCATCAGCAAACCGCGGGTGCCCTCCAAAACCTGATCAGCGGTGAGGCGGTCATGTGTTTGGGCGACACTGACGGAGTAAATCGAGAATGAAAAGCCGCCGAATAATAGTGTGGTGGCCAGGAGCCAGATCAAACCGCGCTGCTCAACCAGTAATAAGCCTGCGGCGAATAACGCCGAAAACAAGGCCGTTAGGATAATAATATATCGCCGGTCGCGACCATCGGAGATCCGCCCGATCGGCCATTGCAGTAATGCACCGCCGATGATCACGGCGGCTATAAACAGAGCAACCTGGCTGTCGGTAAGTCCGATACGGTTGGCATAAACCGCGGCCATGCCATAGATGGTGCCGGTGATAACCCCGGCGAATAATGAGCCGATCAAACCGGTAGGAGCAAGCCGGAATAAGTCTTTCAGTGGCAAGCGGGCGGTTTCCATCGGCGCCGGTTGGCTGGTGCGGGTTAGGGCGACAGGCACCAGTCCAAGCGAGAACAACAAGGCAACAATGGCGAAGG
>DRZW01000216.1 GCA_011380105.1 Halothiobacillaceae bacterium | reverse complement strand
GTGCATGGCTATGTCATCACCCCCGGTGACCGGATTCGATATCTGGCTGAATTGACCAGCGGCGACCCGGTTCTGGTTGTGAACGCTGATGGCCAGGCGCGCACCCTAGCTGTTGGTCGCAATAAAATTGAACGCCGGCCAATGGTTCGTATCGATGCAAAAACCAATGACGGCCAGCTTATCTCGGCCATCGTGCAACACGCCGAAACCATCCGTCTGGTTTCACCCGATGGCAAACCAAGCAGCATTACCACCCTGAACAGAGGCGATCAGGTGCTGGCATCGGTCACCCAACCCAGTGGCCGACACTTTGGCCGTCCTGTAAGCGAAACCATCCAAGAACGCTAAACCGGTAACCCATGAGCAAGAATCAACACTGGCAACAGCGCGATTTAAACGTCCTCTGGCATCCCTGCACCCAAATGAAGGATCACGAATCGATCCCCTTAGTGCCCATCAAACGGGGAGAAGGCGCATGGCTGTATGACTTTGACGGCAATCGCTACCTCGATGTTATCAGCTCATGGTGGGTTAATATCTTCGGGCACGCCAATCCTGATATTAATCAGCGGATTAAGGATCAGTTAGACCAACTTGAGCACGTCATTCTGGCTGGGTTTTCTCACCAACCGGCAATTGAGCTCTCCGAGCGACTCCGCGCGATCACCCCAACCGGACTGACCCGCGTGTTTTATGCCGATAATGGTTCCTCCGGGGTGGAGGTGGCGTTAAAAATGAGCCACCACTACTGGCGTAACTGCGGCCAACCCGAAAAAGCTGACTTTATTACCGTTGCCAATAGTTATCACGGTGAAACCCTCGGCACCCTGTCAGTGGGTGATGTCGGGCTTTACAAAGACACCTATGCACCCCTTTTACGCAATGCCGCCGTTGCGCCATCCCCGGCCTATGATTTTGATACTGAATGCGGACAGCAAAAAGCACAGCAAGCTTTAGAAGGCATGCGCGCTATTCTGCAAGAGAAGTCTGGAACGACTGCTGCGGTTATTGTCGAGCCACTGGTGCAATGCGCGGCAGGGATGCTAATGCACCACCCGGATTACATACGCGGCCTGCGTGCTTTATGTGATGAGTTTAATGTCCACCTGATTGCCGATGAAATCGCCGTTGGCTTTGGCCGCACCGGCACCCTATTTGCCTGTGAGCAGGCCGACATCAGCCCGGATTTTATTTGCCTGTCCAAGGGACTAACCGCAGGCTATCTGCCACTGGCCGCAATCTTAACCCGAGAAAATATCTATAACGCTTTTTATGATGACTACGCCACGATGCGGGCTTTTTTACACAGTCATAGTTTCACCGGCAACCCGCTGGCCTGTAGCGCGGCCTTGGCTAGCCTAGATTTATTTCAAGAACAAAACGTATTAGAACGCAATCAGCAATCACAGCGACTGATGGATCAGCATCTGGCAGAACTCGCCAAACTACCCGGTGTCCGCAATGTCAGACGCACAGGCATGATCGCAGCGATGGACTTGGTACAAATGAATGGCCAACCATTCCCCAGCGGGGAACGTCGTGGTATTCGCGCCTACCAATACGCGCTGGAACATGAGCTATTACTCCGCCCGCTTGGCAATAGCATTTACTGGATGCCACCGTATATCCTTGATGCTGAGGATTATCAACACATTGCCGATGTCACCCGGCAGGCCATCGAGCACGCGGTAGCCTAATGCGTATCCGGCGGATTTATGTTGATGCTAATTATGCTATTGGCTCGACGATTGATTTACCCGGCGAGACGGTCAACTACCTGCGCAACGTGCTGCGCCTGAAAAACAACCAATCGCTGCAATTATTCAATGGCCGCGGCAAGCGGGCCGAAGCCACCCTGACACTAAAGCGACGTAATGCCTCGGTGCGCATTACCGCAGTGACCGACAGCGAGTCAGAACAAACGATACCCATCACCCTGATTGCCGCACTGGCTAAAGGCGAGAAGATGGAATGGATTATTCAGAAAGCCGTTGAGCTCGGTGTTAAAGAAATCACGCCGGTGACTACCGAGCGCAGTGTGCCGGACTTAAACGACGCGCGAGCTGAGAAACGACGTTTGCGCTGGCAACAGATTATGATTAATGCCTGCGAGCAATGCCATCGCGACACCCTGCCGACGATAAACCCTATCAGCCCGCTGGCCACAGCCCTGCAAGCAACCCAAGCCGACACCCGCTTGGTGCTCGACCCGCGCGCAGCGCAGTCGTTAAGCACACTAAAAAGCCAGCCAACGCCGGATTCGGTGGCGTTTCTGGTCGGCCCGGAGGGCGGGTTTACTCCAGAAGAAGTCGCCTTGGCGGATGCTGCCCACTTCAAAGCATTATCGCTCGGACCGAGAATCCTTCGAGCAGAAACCGCCGCCATTGCCGGCATGGCGGTATTGCAGTATCAGTGGGGTGATCTGGGCTAACGGTTAACGCTTTCAACCACGATCCGGGCGAAACCCTGAACTGATGGGATAACGCCGATCACGACCAAAAGCACGCGCCGAGATTCGCACCCCGGGCGGCGCCTGGCGACGTTTGTACTCACTGGTTAAAATCATACCCACCACCCGGCGTACCGTGGCTTCATCCAATCCTTGCGCGATTATCTCATCAATACTCTGGTCTGCTTCAACGAAGGCATGAATGATCTGATCAAGTATCTCGTAAGGAGGCAGCGAATCGGCATCACGTTGATCAGCACGCAATTCTGCTGAAGGCTCGCGGGTTATTACCCGCTCTGGGATGGCAAACAAGGTTGGCTCAGCAGTTTTGCCCAGTTGATTGCGATACCGAGCCAGTTCGTAAACCCGGGTTTTAGGCACATCCTTAATAGGCGCAAAGCCGCCGGCCATATCGCCATACAAGGTTGCATAACCAACCGCAAGTTCTGATTTATTACCCGTGGTTAGCAACAGCCCACCAAATTTATTAGAGATCGCCATTAAAATAACGCCACGGGCACGGGCTTGGAGATTTTCTTCAGTGACATCATCAGCCAGACCGGCAAAAGTATCAGAAAGCGCGTGACAAAAGCCATCAAATAACGGCTCAATCGAGATCGTCTCACAGCGCACCCCCAATGCCTTGCATTGCAGCTCGGCATCTTCCAGGCTGATCGGCGAGGTGTAACGAGAGGGCAAGCGTACCGCAAGCACGTTTTCCGGGCCAACAGCATCCGCAGCCATCGCCAGCACGAGTGAGGAATCAATCCCCCCGGATAATCCCAGCACAACCCCTGAAAAGCCGTTTTTACGCACATAGTCACTAATGCCGCAAACAATAGCTTGATAAATCTGGGCTAAATCATCATCCCAGGTTGCCCGTTCACCATGGGCAAGAATTTGCCCTTCTAGATCGCATTCAAACCAGCCCAAACTTTGCGTGAACCCCGGTTGATGGGCAACACAACCACCAGGTGTGGCAATAAATGAGTGGCCATCAAAAACCAGCTCATCCTGTCCACCGACTAAGTTGACGTAGACAATCGCACAATCGAGATCTTGAGCCTGCCGCAGCATTTGATCAATGCGATGCTGAGGCTTTTGGCAATGGTAGGGCGAGGCATTGAGGGTGCAAATCAGATCCGCACCCGCCTCACGGGTCGCTTGGAGGGTCTGATGATGCCAAGCATCCTCACGAATCAAAACACCCAGTTTCAGGCCATCAATGTCAACCACTAGTGGTTGGTTGCCAGCAGTGAAATAACGGGCTTCGTCAAAAACACCATAGTTAGGCAAATGCTGCTTGGCATAGCGAGCAAGAATAACCCCATCTTGGATCACTACAGCCTGGTTTTCCAGCTCACCATTCGCGGCCCGCGCCGGAACACCCACAACAACAGCAACACCTTTGCTGGCCGCAACCACTTCTTTAAGCCCCCAGTCACATAGGGCAAGAAAATCATCGCGCAGTAGAATATCTTCGGGGGGATAACCTGAGATCACTAACTCAGGAAAAATCATCAGATTGGCCTGATCTTCCAGCCGAGCTTGATCAATTTGTGCCGTGATCCGCTCGACATTATCCGCAACCGCACCTACCCGAGCGTTGGTTTGCGCGATTACGACTTTAAGGCTTTTTTGTTCACTCAAAGTCAATACCTCTGACTCAGCGGCCAAGTGCTTGTAGCGCGGTTTCACCTAACCGAGTAGGGTCACGGGTGATAAACACACCCGCCTGCTCTAAGGCCCTAAACTTGGCATCAGCAGTGCCACTACCACCGGCGATCACTGCCCCTGCATGCCCCATACGCTTGCCTGGCGGGGCACTAGCACCCGCTATATAGCCAATCACCGGCTTAGGATAACCCGCAGCTATAAATTCTGCCGCCGTCTCTTCCGCATCACCGCCAATCTCACCTACCAAGACCACGCATTCGGTTTGAGGGTCATCGGCAAATAATTGCAGACAATCAACAAAATCCAAACCTCCGATCGGATCACCACCAATGCCAACACAGGTGCTCTGACCCAACCCGGCCTTGGTGGTTTGATCAACCGCTTCATAAGTTAAAGTACCCGAACGTGAGATTACGCCCACACAGCCTTTTTTATGAATCTCACCCGGCATAATGCCGATTTTGCATTCATCCGGGGTGATAATACCAGGGCAATTAGGGCCAATTAGTGATACCTGCGGATAGTCCTGTTGGAGCACTGCATTTACCTTAAGCATATCTAATATCGGAATGCCTTCAGTAATACAGGCGATCACCTCAATACCTGCCGCTGCTGCCTCAAGAATGGAGTCGGCAGCAAAGGGGGCCGGGACATAGATCATGCTCGCCTTCGCTCCGGTCTGCGCGACCGCTTCACTGACCGTGTTAAAAACGGGAAGTCCTAAATGGCGCTGCCCACCTTTACCGGGGGTGACACCACCTACCAAATTAGTGCCATAAGCTAACGCCTGCTTGGAGTGAAAGGTGCCCTGCTTACCGGTAAAACCCTGACAAATAACCGCCGTCTGGCTATCAACTAAGATGCTCATTACACCCCACCCTGATTTGCGCGTGCCGCTTTAACAGCTTGGTTCGCCGCATCACTTAAGCTTTGCTCAGCGAGCAAATTAAGCCCAGACTCAGCGAGCATTTTCCGACCCTGTTCCGCATTGGTGCCGGCCAAACGCACCACCGTCGGGACGGTAAGATCAATTTCATTAGCGGCGTTAATAATGCCTTCCGCGATCAAATCGCAACGCACAATGCCGCCAAATATATTAACCAAAATGGCATTTACCTGTTGATTGGTAAGAATAAGTT
>DRZW01000215.1 GCA_011380105.1 Halothiobacillaceae bacterium | reverse complement strand
CCGGATCAGCTGAATCAGGAAGGGATCGAACTGGAGCTGGTTGTTGCCGCCATCGGTGCCGACCAAAGAGATCGAGGTCGTGGCGCGCGGCTGAATGCGGCGTGTGGCGCTCTTCAGAGGGCGGATCTCTTCCCGCAGGGCATCCAGCACCCCTTGGTCGGTCCTGATGCAATCCTCGATGGCACCCTTGAGTTGGGCCTGGCTTGCCGGATCAATCATATAATTTCCATTTTGTCCCGAATGGCAATAAGTTCTCTTCACACCCGAAGATTATTAAGCTAAGCGGCGAGTTTTAGCACATCCAGTGGAGGCCGAAGGCCGAAACGAACTTGAACGTTTTGTTATCATAGCGCTGTTATTGCCTCTGAACCAGCAATCAAAAAGATTGCCACAACGAAAACCCACCATTTGACATTATTCTTTATCGAATGGACTTTAGCTAGTCGCAGAAGGCTCATATCCGGTTTTTCCTTGCTTTCCTTGATCCTAGCAAGCATATCCTAGATTGAGATCTGCTCACCGGACTCTGATTCAAGCACGCGGGTTTGCCCCTGAGCTTCGGTAATTCTTATTTGTCACTCAATGTCGGAAAAAACTCTTTTCTATTTCAGCAATTCCGGGCTTCCACGCAACCTTCTAAATGGTCGTAGTTTTTGAAATCTCCGTTTTGCAAACACTCAGCCCAAAATGACAGGTTTAGATGCCAAGATAATGTCAATATTTCAATAAAATAAATTTACGCCGAGGCGATTTTTTAGCTTGTCATGGTCTGCGAAATCGGTTAGCGGTTTTTCTATTTTATTTCAAACGCTTACATAGGAAACCGCCATGATTAAACGCCGCAAAAAGTAACTCATTGAAGCCGTTAAATCCCTAACTAGGAAACCTAAACCCGCCGTACGCCAACTGTTCAACGCCAATAGCATGTTCGCCGCCATCCGGGATAGTTTTGCCCAAATGCAGGATCATCGGGCCAACAAATGCTCTTCCGGGGCGTGGCCCCGGGTAACCGAACTGTCGGTTCACCGAGTCTTTCGATCTGCGAGCGCTGCGTCGACCTCGCGGTGGCATAGCGTGACCTTTCCGAGATCCGCCATCTGACTATCGACGAGACTTCTAGAGCACGCGGCCATGATTATCTGATGCTCGCCGCCGACACCGAACAGCGGGCCGTGATCTCCGTGACCGAAGGGTAGGATGCAGCGGCCGTCGGGCCAGTATCGATATGTTCAAGGCCTTCATCAAGGGCTTCGGGGACCATCTGTACAATGCACGGATCACCTTCGACAAGTTCCACGTCATCGCTCAGGCCTCGCGGGCAGTCGATCTAACCCGACGGGCTGAGCACCGCCAGAACGGTGATCTTCCCGCTGGCAGGCAAACTCTACTTCCAGACAGTCAATCCGCATGCCCATGCTCAACCCACTGGAAATTCAATAGAGATTTTTTTGTTTAGCGGAAGTTGGCGATGGCGTGGGAGCGGCTTTGCCGCCCTCGCCTTTGGTGGGGATCTGACTTAGAAGCTGAGAATTTTCAAAGAGCTGTAACTCACAAATACTGTGGACGGAGTCATCAGTTTGCTCTCTGCGCCGCATCATGTCGTACACGAGGCAGCCGAAGAGGCTGAAAAAGCCGGTAGCCACCATCAGAGCCAGAAAGTAGAGCAGATCCTGGCGTCCGACAGGCCTTGGTACGCTGCTTTCAGTGCTTCCGCCCTGAGGTTCAATGATTTCGCTAATGTCACCGGTGGACTGTCAGCTGCAGGAAATATCCAGCTCGGCGGCCAAGGCTTTTTCCAGCCAGACAAGAAAAACGCTGCAGAAACGTTCTAGATTGCTCGGCGAGGCGCCGAGTCGTGCAACACCTCGTTCGTGTTGCTCAGGGGAATTTTTGGGGGGAATTTGTCGGGAGTTGACAGAAAAAAGTTGGGCCAAGTGTTATAGTGGGTTTAAGTCAACCGACTTGACACTTGACCCAGGGAAGCAATCTTAAAAAGCAGCCTGCGGTGATACGCGGCCTGTACGCAGTGCTTCAATCCGTTCATCCAGAGGCGGATGGGAGCGGAATAAATCGCCAAAGCGACTTTTCTCACCTGAAATACCAAACGCTTGCATCTGCGCGGGCAGGCTCGATTCACCATGATTCATTTTCAGGCGCTCCAAGGCGGCAATCATGTTCTCGCGACTCGATAAACGCGCCCCGGCTTCATCGGCGTGAAACTCCCGAACTCGCGAGAAATACATGGTAATTATGCTCGCCAAAATACCGAATACGATTTCTGCAACAATCGTGGTCACAAAATAACCAATGCCGGGCCCCTCTTCGTTTTTCAGAATCACTTTGTCGACAAGGTAGCCGACGATTCGGGCAAAGAAAATCACAAAGGTATTCACCACGCCCTGAATCAGAGACAGGGTGACCATATCGCCGTTGGCAATGTGCCCGACCTCGTGACCAAGCACTGCTTCGGCCTCATTGCGGGTCATGTTAGCCAAAAGACCGGTGGAGACGGCGACCAGCGCATTGTTTTTTGTCATCCCAGTTGCGAATGCATTGATCTCGGGCGCATCGTAGATTGCCACCTCCGGCATAGCGATGCCAGCCTGTTCGGCCTGACGCTTGACAGTCTCTAAAAGCCAGCGCTCACCCTCGGAGCTAGGATTCTCAATAACTCGAGCACCGGTGCTGCGCTTGGCAATCCATTTGGACATCGCCAGCGAGATGAACGAGCCACCAAACCCAAACAAAGCCGCAAATACAGCCAAGCTGGTGTAATTGATACCGCCGCCTTGGTAATCAACGGTGGAATCAAGGCCGAAGAGACTCGACAAAATAAACCATGCGATCATCAAAACGACGATCACCGCCAAGTTGGTTATCAAAAAAAGCCCAATTCGCTTCATGACTGATCTACCTCAAAGCTGATTAAAAAGTTGCTCGGTTTTGTGCTGACCCAAATTTTGAAATATGTGTGGGGTCAACTTAATTGATTTCAAGATCATTGTAGCGCCTCGATGCGATTATAAACGCATTCTACGACCAAGTTTAAGCCTGCTGGTTCCTAGTCAGTTGTTAAAACTTGGGCGCTATCAACGCGCCGCAAACCTCGCGGCAATAGTCGCCCGCGGGCGCCGCGTTTGCCAACAAAATCTGTCAGGTCACTGTGTTTGATTGTCATCGAGCGCTTGCCCGCACCAATCTGCAACGTATCGTTGTCACATAGGGGTACAAGATGGGCAATGTGCTCATGGCCTCTAATGCCCATAAGCTTATTACCACGCCCCTTATTGAGCAAGGGTAATTCGGCAAGATCTATCACCAATAGGTGCCCGGCAGAGTCAATCACCGCAATACGGCTATGTTTAGAATCAAGTGGCAAGGGGTTAAGCAGCGCCGCATCATTCGCCAAGGAGACTACGGCTTTGCCGGATTTTTGCCGGGCGGTCAATGCGCCGATCTGGGTTATAAACCCAAAGCCTGCATTGGATGCTAATAAAACCCGTTGTTGTTCAGAGCCGGCGACAAGGGCAATAAAACGGCTGCCGGAAGGGGCATTTACCCACTTGGTTACCGGCTCGCCCTGCCCGCGTGCAGATGGTAAATCATGCGCACGCAGTGTATAAGCCCGGCCATTTTGGTCAAAGACAATCAGGGCATCGGTGCTTTTGCAACGCACATGTGATTGATATCCATCCTGTGCTTTATAAGATAGCCCCTGCGGATCGACCTCATGCCCTTTCGCCGCCCTTATCCAGCCATTTTGGCTGAGCACCACTGTGACCGACTCACTAGGCACTAATCGGCTTTGGTCTAGCACCTGGGCCTGACCTCGCTCCACCAAGGGTGAGCGGCGCGCATCGCCGTACTTTTCGGCATCCTCTCGTAATTCAGCGCGCATCTGTGCCTTAAAGGCGGTTTCATCAGCCAGTAGTTGGGTGATTTCATCACGTTCTGCGCTTAGCTCGGCTTGTTCGCGCTCAACGGCAATCTTTTCCAGACGCGCTAACTGGCGCAATCGAATCTCTAAAATAGCCTCGGCTTGACGCTCGCTTAAACCAAATTGAGCAATCAAGTCCGCTTTTGGGTCATCGGCATCACGGATAATGGCAATGACTTCATCGATGTTTAAAAATGCCAATAAGAAACCCGCCAGCACCTCTAGGCGCCGCTCGATTTTATCCAGACGCCAGCGCAGACGGCGGGTGATGGTTTCGCGTCGGTAATCCAGCCATTGTTGCAGCATCCGTTTTAGGTTCTGCACCTCCGGGCGGCCATCGAGATTGATCACGTTCATGTGCACACGATAGCTTTTTTCCAGATCGGTGGTGGCAAATAGGTGCGCCATGAGCGCATCGGTGTCCACTTGTCGACTGCGCGGCACCAAGACTAAGCGGATGGGATGTTCGTGGTCGGACTCATCGCGTAAATCACTTAATAGGGGTAATTTCTTAGCCTGCATCTGAGCGGCAATCTGCTCTAAAACCTTGCTGCCCGAGGCCTGAAATGGCAGTGCATCGACGATAATCTGACCGTCTTGTAGTTTATACCGTGCTCGTTGGCGCACAGTACCGGTGCCGGTAGCATAAAGCTGATGCAAATCCGCTCGCGGGGTAATAATTTCCGCTTCAGTAGGAAAATCCGGGCCGGGAATAATGCGACAAAGCTCGGATAACTCAATATCAGGATCATCGAGTAGCGCGACGCAGGCATCAACCACTTCTCTGAGATTATGCGGCGGTATGTCGGTTGATAGACCAACGGCAATGCCGCTGCCGCCATTGAGCAAAATATTAGGCAACCGGGCTGGTAGGCGTTCGGGTTCTTTCAGGCTGCCATCGAAGTTATCCACCCAATCTACCGTGCCCTGATCGGCCTCTTTGAGCAGATTTTGGGCATAGTGGGTCAGGCGCGATTCGGTATACCGCATGGCCGCAAACGATTTAGGATCATCCGCTGAGCCGAAATTACCCTGCCCGTCAATTAGGGGGTAACGGTATGAGAAAGGCTGCGCCATCAATACCATCGCCTCATAACAAGCCGAGTCCCCATGGGGATGATATTTACCCAGCACATCCCCTACTGTCCGGGCTGATTTCTTATGCTTGGCAGCAGCTGATAACCCAAGTTCACTCATAGCGTAGACAATACGCCGCTGAACCGGCTTTAAACCATCGGCGACGTGTGGCAGCGCCCGGTCAAGAATGACGTACATTGCATAGTTTAAATACGCTTTTTCGGTGAAGCTGCCGATAGATTGACGCTCAAAT
>DRZW01000219.1 GCA_011380105.1 Halothiobacillaceae bacterium | reverse complement strand
TCAAGAGCTTAAAACCGGCTTCGTTTTGAAGGTAGCTGGTGGGTATGGGTAGGCAAAAGACTGTCGTTTAGGCTTAGGATGATTTAGCGGTTTTTTTCGTCGTCACTCGGTTCGTATTCACGCTTGGCCGGATCGCCGCTGAATTCGGGGTTATCCCCGGTTTGGTTTTTATGCAGACCTGCCCGCGCCATTAGTAGGGCGGCAATCGGTGCTGTTAGAAACAAAAAGATCAGAATTAAGATCTCGTGGGCTGATAGCCCCGGTTCGACTATGGAAAAATAAATAGCAGAGGCCAGCAAGATGCTGCCAACGCCCAAGGTTGAGGCCTTGGTCGGACCATGCAGGCGCATGAAAAACGTCGGTAATTTGGCTAAAGCGATGGAGCCTAAAAGTACAAAAAAAGCACCGAATAAAATAAACGCGCTGATAATCAGTTCGCTGAGCATAGCTAGATCTCCGAGAAGAGGGTTATTCGACCACGTCACCACGCATGAGGTATTTACTTAACGCCACTGTGGTAATAAAGCCCAGCACGGCAATGAGCAGGGCGGCTTCAAAGTTGATGGTCGACCCTAACCACATGCCAAATACCACTAATAGGGCGATGGCATTGATCGATAAAGTATCCAGCGCAAGTATCCGATCAGCCTGCGTGGGGCCTTTGATCAGGCGGTAGGATGATAGTAATACCCCGATCATTATCAAAAAAAGTGCAATCAAGAGGCTAAGTTGGATCATGATACTACTTCCTTATCACCTTGAATTTCTTTCTTTTGCTGGCCAAATATAGTGAGCAATCGCGCTTCATAGCGTTGTTTCATCGCATCAATATCCGCTTTGGCATCGGTGGTGTGCAGAATATGGATCACCAAGTATTGCTGATCGCTCGATACCCGGCAGGATACGGTGCCCGGCGTTAGGCTAATGGTGCTAGCAAGGATGCTAATCGGTAACGAGCCCTCAAGGTCGAGTTCCATTTTAAGAAACTGGGCATCGAGGGATTCGTTACGACCAAGGACCTGTGCGGCGACCACAAAATTAGCGCGGACAATATCTACCAGCACTAAAAGCAAATACTCGATAAATGCGACTGGGCGCTTGATTTTCGCTTCAATCAGCCAAAACCGTTTGGTTAGATGCGGGAGGATCAGGGCGATTAAAAACGCACTGACTATTGTCACTGGCGCAATGCTGTTATTGAGCAATAGCCAGATTACAAATAAAACCAGGGACAATACCGGTTGGGGTATGAATTTTTTCATTACTACCAAGTACCTGACGAAAAATCGTTAATGAACATTCGCCTGTTAATCTTCCAGATAATCGAGTTCGTAACCCGGCTCAATGAAATCTTCCGGGTCGAGAATACCATCGGGCATCACCGCGTCGATATATGCCTTTTGATCGGCTAGTTGTAATGCGGTGTTATCCAGCCATTTGGTAACCGGGTTGGCAAAAATTACCATCGCGACGGTTAACGCCATGGGTAGATAGATGGCAAAAGAGATCTGCCTGCGCTGGTTGTTTTCCGGTTGGGTCTGAGAGGTGTTTTCAGTTATTTCCGCGCTGGTTTGACCTGCTTGCGACGCTGGCGCTCGGGTCTGGTAGAAAATAACACTGCCGGTGCGAGCAAGTGCTACGATCAATAACAGGCTGCTGATTAGAATAGCGGTGAATACCGGGACGGTTTGCGGTGTTTCAATCGCAGCGAAGAGAATCATCACTTTGCCTATAAAGCCGGTCAGCGGCGGTAAGCCGGCCATGGCCACGGCATAGGCAAAGAATAAGCTTCCGATTAAAATGGGGTTAGGCATGGGTGGTGCCGGTTTGATGGTATCGCTCTGCTGGGGACGATTCTGCATGATCCAGCCAGCCAACAGGAACATACCCGCACTGAGAATAGTGGTGTGAATCCAATAATACAGTGCTCCGGAAACCGCAACTTCCCGTGTGCTGCCGTCGATACCTAGCGCGATTAAGATAGTGCCCACCGAGGCGATAATCAGGTAGGCAACCTGGCCGCGCATAAACCGCGCTGCCATCACTCCAATAGCGGCTAATATCAGGGTGATCAGCCCCAGCCATAACAGCCATGGAGCGATCAGATCGCCGCTGTAGAGCGGTCCGATGTAATTGTCGGCGAGAATAGCCGTATCAACCGTAGGATCGAGTACAAACCGACCTTGGTCATAATGGCGAACAAAGCCGCAATCGGCACCGGTGCGAACGCATAGGCACCGGGCAGCCAGAGGTATAACGGGAAGGCCGCTGCTTTGATCAAAAATACAGTAAATAGCAGGAAGAAGGCGGTAACGACCAACGGTACCCGATCGGCGGGCACGTCTGGCAGTTTTAGAGCCAAATCAGCAATATTAAGCGTCCCCATCACGCCATAGAGGGTGCCCACTGCAAACAGGAATAACGTTGAACCTACCAGGTTGATAATTACGTAGTGCAAGCCGCCACGGGTACGGAATTTGCCACCCCCGTGCAGTAATAAGCCATATGAGGCCAGTAATAGCACCTCTAAGAACACAAACAGGTTAAACAGATCCCCGGTTAGAAACGCACCATTTAGACCGAACAATTGGGCTTGGAATAATGCGTGGAAATGCGGGCCGCGTTTATCCTCTTCGGTTTTGATGGCATAGAGCAGTGCCATTAAGGCAACAGAGCTGGTTAACAGCAGCATCAGTCCTGAGAGGCGATCGAATACCCAGACAATGCCAAAGGGGGCTGGCCAATTGCCAAGCTCGATCACAACAGGGGTATTGCCAACCGGTGAGATCAACAGAATCAAGGTGACTGCGAACAGTAGCACCGTACCTGTCAGATTGATGATTCGTGCTGCATCAGGGAAACGGCGATCAACGCCCGCCAGAACCCCTGCTAGTAAAATTGGAAATAGGACGGTGAAGGCAACGGCCATGCCGGTCATGCTTGGTTATCCTTCGACGTGGGTGAGTGGTTGTGGCCTGACTCAGTATTAATGTCAGGGATAATCGGGCTACCATCGACGTGATCATTACCCAGCTCCATCCGGGCGCGTAATGCAAGGACGATCACAAAAGCGGTCATAGCAAAAGCAATAACTATGGCGGTCAGAACCAGTGCTTGCGGTAAGGGGTCAGCGTGCTGTGTCGCCTGACCGATTACCGCCGGGGCATCGGTATGCAACCGGCCCATGGCGAAGAAAAACAAATTAACGCCATACGAGAGCAGGGTTACGCCTAGCACGACCGGAAAGGTCTGTGCGCGCAAAACCAGATAAATACCAGTGGCCGTCAGCACCCCGATCAAAGCGGAAAAGGCCAGTTCGATCATGAATCCTCCGTCTTGGTTTGAGCGGTTTGGGCAACCCGGTAATCCGGCACTTTAACGGAACGGTTTGTCAGCCGCCCTAAGTTGAGCAGAATCAGTATCGCGCTACTGACCACGACCAAAAAGACCCCAAGGTCAAATGGTAATGCGGAAGTGAACTCAACCTCACCGATCCATGGGAATGATACATAAGTGTAGGCCGAGGTTAGGAACGGATAACCCAGTAGCATTGAAGCAATACCAGTGCCTAGGGCAATTAATATACCGGTACTGAGCATGCCATGAATCGGCAGAGTCATGCGCGCCTCAGTTGGTCGGATGCCGTTAGCGACATACTGTGCTACCAATGCGCTGGCGACAATCAGGCCGGCAATGAAGCCACCGCCGGGCATATTGTGTCCGCGCAGGAAGATATACAGACCAAACAGTAAAGTCAGCGGCAGCAAAATCTGGGCGAAGGTGCGCAGTAACAGCGGATGCGGATCTTCAGTCCAGTTGCGCCCGTCTGGGTCACGCATAGAGGCAGGTAAGACCATGTTCTTTAGCATCGCGTAAATACCCAATGCTGCCAGGCCAACCACAACGACCTCGCCAAAGGTGTCGTAGCCCCTAAAGTCGACCAGAATGACGTTAACTACGTTAGTGCCGCCACCGCCGGGCACACTCTGATACAAGAAGAAATCAGAGATGGATTCAAACGGTTGGCTGATAATGGCAAAGGTAAAGGCTGTTACCCCGACGCCAAACACCCCCGCGATTATCGCATCGCGCCGAAGGACAAAGTTTGAGCACAAACGATGGCTGTGCTGAGGCAGGTAATATAGAGCCAGCAATAGCAGGATAATCGTGACTACCTCAACGGAAATCTGCGTCATCGCCAGATCGGGTGCTGAGAAGCGGGCAAACAGCATGGACACCCCAATACCCACTACCGACAGCACAATCACAGCAAATAGACGACGGTGATGGAATAGGGTGGTGATGATGGTGGCGGCAATAATCACCAGAATGCCTAAGAAGGTTAGCCAATCAAACGTGCCGTCCAGCGTGCCGTTGGCTTGCGGCAGCCCGAACTGACCCCCGCCTGTTCGGTAACCGATAAGACCCGCAACCAGAGTAAACAAGCTGGTATACAAGACGATGGGGCCGAGTTTGCCTTGATCGAAACGATTGGTGATTTTTTCACAGGCACGGGTGGTGCTGTCCAGGATCAGATTGTAGGCAACCCGGGCATCGATGTGGTGAATGCTGCGGTAGTGCATTTTAAACAACCGCTCACGCTTGAAATACACCAGCACACCACCAATCAGCGCGAAAATACTCATCATCAACGGCAGATTAAAGCCATGCCAGAGATACAGGCCGTATTCCGGTGGCGGCGCTTGCAGCACGCCGGTAACGGTCATGTGTAGCAGTGGGCCGACGATCAGAGACGGCACAATACCCACCGCCAAGCAGAGTACGACGAGTAAATCAACCGGGCGTTTCATCATGCTCGGTGGCTCGTGCGGTGTTTTCGGCAACTCGCCCTCGCTCTTGCCAAAGAAGGTGTCGTGGACAAAGCGCAGCGAATAGGCCACCGACATCAGGCCACCAAGGGCAACCAAAAGCGGTAGCAGCCAGATCGGGCCGAAACTGCCGGCCTCGCGTACCGCCTCGGTGAAGAACATTTCTTTACTCAAAAAGCCGTTGAACAGCGGTACACCGGCCATGGCCATCGCAGCTATGGTGCCCAATGCAGCAGTGTGAGGCATGTACTTCGCCAAACCGCCGAGTTTACGCATGTCACGTGTGCCGGTTTCGTGATCAACAATACCGGCGACCATAAACAAGCTTGCCTTAAAGGTGGCGTGGTTGATGATATGGAATATCCCAGCAACAGCCGCCATCGGTGTGCCCAAGCCAAACAGCAGGGTAATTAGGCCGAGGTGGCTGATGGTGGAGTAAGCCAGCAGCCCTTTAAGATCATGCTTGAACAGCGCGGTGT
>DRZW01000218.1 GCA_011380105.1 Halothiobacillaceae bacterium | reverse complement strand
TAACTGCCGAGGCAAAGCGCGAACAGATCATCCGAGCAGCTAAGGAAGGGGTAAACGGCTATATTGTCAAACCCTTCAATGGTGCGACGCTGAAAAGCAAGATTGATAAAATCTTTGAGCGAGTGGGCTGACTATTTTATGACTGAAGATAAAGCCGCGCGTCTTGCCGATGCCAAAGCGCTGGTCAAGGCGATTGAGCAGGATGACATCCAAGGCGAAGAGGCGCTAATTGAAAAACTAACAGCCAACCAGACTGCCTCGGTCTTTAACGAGGTGGGTCGAATAACACGAGAGGTACACGATACCTTAATGAATTTCGCTTGCGATGAGCGTCTGAGTTCACTGGCAGAGGAAGAAATGCCTGATGCCCGCGATCGGCTTCGTTATGTCATCACCTTAAGTGAGCAGGCAGCTAACCGTACTTTGAATGTGATTGATGAGGCCACACCCATGGCTAAAAAAATCACCGACCGTTCTCGGCGGCTTAAAGACGAGTTGGCCAAGATTACCCAAGCCGAGCGGGAAAACCCGCGCCTGCTTTCGGTGACCAAAACCATGGATCGGTATTTAGACTCCACCATTAAAACTGGTGAGCAGGTTAAAAAACAGCTTACCGAGATCATGATGGCGCAAGAGTTTCAAGATCTTTCCGGCCAGCTTCTAATGCGAGTCATCGAGCTTCTTGAACAGATTGAAGACAAGCTGATCAACTTATTGAAAATCACCGCGCCGGTTCGCCAGAAAGGATCGAAAACGGAGCCACAGCAGCCGAATTTAGATCGGGGTATTGGGCCGCAGGGCTATAGCAAAGAAAAGAAAAAAGACGTAATGGAAAGTCAAGATGATGTGGATGACTTATTAGATAGCTTGGGCTTTTAACCTGATTGGGCTAAAAACAATCAACGCAAGGCTGGCCGGTACATAACCCTGACTGGCTGGTGTGGCAAAAAACAATAGCTCAGGAATCGGTTGAGGGGAACACCATGGCATTTGAACCCGACAACGAACTACTCCAAGACTTTCTGATCGAGGCCGGCGAGCTTCTTGCCGATCTGGATGAACAGCTAGTCGAACTCGAACAATCCCCTGATGACGCCGATTTGCTTAATGGGATTTTCCGCGCGTTTCATACTATTAAAGGTGGTGCGGGGTTTCTGGAGATCAACTCGCTGGTAGAGATCTGTCACCGGGCAGAAGACGTATTTAATCTTCTGCGCAGCCAAGAGATGACCCTAAACAGCGAGATCATGGATGTGATGTTGGAGGTGGTCGATGTGCTCAATGGCATGTTCGACACGCTGCGCGAAGGTGAATATCCTGAACCGGCCGCGCCTGAGTTTCTGGCGCAAATTGAGCGTCTTACAAATCCGACACAATCGCCTGAACCTGCAGCTGAGTCTGAGCCTAAGTCTGAGTCTGCTAGCTCGGACAGCTCCCCCGCTGAGGGTGAAGCTGCATCAAGCGGCATGACAACATCCGATGAATTTGATCGGATGCTCGAAGAGATCGAATCCGAGGATGATACCAAATCGGCAGCGGAAAAAGCGGCTAGTGCAGCCGATGATGATCTCATTACCGATGAAGAATTTGAAGCCTTATTAGATGAGCTACATGGCAAGGGTCAATTTCATGTTCCTGAAGGCGATGATGATCAGAATCAGTCCGGTGCAGATGATGAGGCTGTTTCAGCATCGCAGCATGATTCTGATGAAATAACCGATGATGAATTCGAAAAACTACTGGACTCGCTTTACGGTGTAGGCAAGGGGCCAACCTCGGGCGCGAACAATGCAGCTGAAAAACAGCAACCCTCCTCCCAGTCCGAGCCACAGCCAGCCGAGCCTGCTGCAGCTAAACCGCCGGAAAAACCAGCCGCCAAGAAGAAATCTCCTGCTGCCAAGGCCAAGGGCGGCGCTGATCAAAAGCCTGTTGCTGAGGCCACCGTGCGGGTTGATACCGAACGGCTTGATTCGATTATGAACCTCGTCGGTGAGTTGGTGTTAGTGCGTAACCGTATGAATACCCTGAAGGCGAGTTTCGAGAATGAACAGATCGCCTCCGTGATCGCCACGCTCGATATGGTTACATCGGATCTACAGGGTGCGGTGATGAAAACCCGCATGCAGCCGGTTAAAAAGGTTTTTGGTCGGTTCCCAAGAGTGGTACGCGACACCGCACGTACCTTAGGTAAGGAAGTTAATCTAGAGCTAGAAGGCGAAGACACCGATCTCGATAAAAACCTGGTTGAAGCCCTGGCCGACCCATTGGTGCATTTGGTGCGCAACGCGGTTGATCACGGCATTGAAATGCCTGATGTGCGTGAACAGATGGGCAAGCCCCGTGCCGGTACCGTATTGTTATCCGCCTCACAGGAAGGTGACCACATTCGCTTAGCAATTCGCGATGACGGTGCAGGCATGGACCCGGAAGTGCTGCGCCAGAAAGCCGTCGAGAAAGGGGTTGTCACCGCGGAGACGGCTGAGCGGCTCACCGAGCAGGAATGCTTTGAACTGATTTTGCACCCGGGCTTCTCTATGAAGGATCAAATCTCAGAAATTTCCGGGCGCGGTGTCGGGATGGATGTGGTCAAGACGGCGATTACCAAGCTTTCCGGCACCATATCGATAAACTCTGAAATCGGTGTAGGCTCAGAGGTCAGCATTAAAGTGCCGTTAACGTTAGCCATTCTGCCTACACTGATGGTGATCGCCAGTGGACGAAAATATGCCATTCCCTTATCGGTGGTCAATGAAATCTTTGAGATGGCCGATAAAGAAGTCAATGTAGTTGATGGCCAGCCCACCATCACCGTTCGCGACCGGGCTGTATCGTTATACCGCTTGGCCGACTGGCTCGCCCTACGTGGCGATCCGCCACGCGCGCGTTCAGATAAAGATCAGGTGGTAATGGTTCAGCATGGTGCGCAGATGATCGCATTGGTGGTGGACTCCGTACTGGGTCAGGAAGAGGTGGTAATCAAGCCACTTGGTGAATTATTGCGCGGAGTGGAAGGTTTTGCTGGCGCCACGATTACCGGTGATGGTCATATTGCGTTGATTATTGATCTGCCCGGCCTGATTCGTCGATATACAGGCCGGCGAGCTCGTGAACGAATGCGCTCGGTAGCTTGATAAAATGAAATTGCGTTTGCTCATTGTCGATGACTCACTGTTTTTCCGCCGGGCGCTGCGAAAGGTGTTTGAGGCCGATCCGCGCCTCGAGGTGATCGGTGAGGCTTCAAATGGTCGCCAGGCGGTGTTGCGGGCTTGCGAACTGAAACCTGATTTGATCACCATGGATGTGGAAATGCCGATTATGGATGGCATTTCTGCGGTGCGTAAAGTTATGGAGCGCTGCCCGGTGCCGATTTTAATGCTTTCAGCGCTGACCAGAGCTGGCGCTGAGGCCACATTGGACGCGCTTGATGCCGGAGCGGTCGATTTTTATCCCAAAAACGGCTCTGACCCCTCAGAGACCCTGGCGCGCTCCGGACGTTTACTGTGCTCGAAGGTGCGCGCAATCGCCCTTCGTGCCCAGCGCCAGAGCGTGCGCCGCACGCCTAGCGGTGAACGGGAACTAAAAACCCGCCCTAAGAGTGTTATCTCACCGCGCCTACCAACGATTGACCAAGACGGAGTCGTTGCTGCTGGCACGGTCAGTGCTGAACCTAAAACTCGCTTTATTTCTCATAAGGGCTTGGTTGCCATCGGTGCCTCCACTGGCGGGCCTGCAGCCGTCCCTGTAGTACTGAGCAAATTAAAGTCCGGTTTTGCCGTGCCGATAGTAATAGCACAGCACATGCCTGGTGCCTTTACTGGCCCGTTTGCCAGTCGGCTGGATTCATCGATGGATATTCACGTCGTTGAGGCGGTAGACGGTATTGCACTGAACCCGGGAACAGCTTATGTCATACCGGGTGGTGTGCACGGTGAGATAGACGGTCGGCCTGGTGCGTACACCTTGCGGCTGGTCGAACCAGTCGCCAACGAGCACTACCGGCCAAGCGTGAATCGCTTGTTGTCATCAGTGGCGAAAGTGGCCGGAGATGATGCGGTAGGTGTGGTGCTAACCGGAATGGGTGATGATGGTGCCGAGGGTGCCGTTGCGCTTAATCGCCAGGGTGGGCAAGTCTGGGCGCAGGATCAACAAACCAGTGTGATCTACGGAATGCCGGCAGCGGTGGTACGTGCAAATGCAGCGCACTCGATTTTACCGTTAGGCCGGATCGGAGATGCACTAGTGAGGGCGATACGATGAAAATCTGGGTGGTCGCGAATCAAAAAGGGGGGGTGGGTAAAACCACCACCACCGTCAGTTTAGCTGGGCATCTGGTCAAACAGAGCAAGCGCGTGCTTTTAATCGATTTAGACCCGCACGGCTCGATGACCTCATATTTTGGCATGGAGCCGGAAGCACCGGGCGTTTCGGTGTACTCACTGTTTAAAGCTGCGGCTGAAAAGCGCAGTGTTGACCCCATGCGCACCATCCATCCAACTGATTTTGAACAAATTAGCATCATGCCTGGTTCAACCGCGCTGGCAACGCTAGACCGCCAGCTAGGTTCGCGCCCTGGTATGGGGCTCGTGTTAAAGCGTGCCTTGGCCAATTTGGTTGATCAATTTGACTATGTGCTGATCGACTGCCCGCCCATTTTAGGGGTGACGATGGTCAATGCACTGGCTGCGGCTGAATATCTGATTGTGCCGGTGCAGACTGAATACTTGGCCTTAAAAGGTTTAGAGCGGATGCTGCGCACGCTCTCGATGATTCAATCATCGAGAAAACAGCGTTTAGATCATGCCATCGTGCCCACTATGTATGACCAACGCACCCGCGCCTCGCATGACACCTTGCAACTACTGCGTGAGCGTTATCGCCATGAGCTCTGGCCGGGCGTGATCCCGGTGGATACCCAATTCCGTGAGGCCAGTCGCATGGGCAAACCCTTGCCGCTAATCGCGCCCTCGGCACGTGGATCGGTTGCCTATGGTGAGCTGCTTGACTGGCTGCAGGGCGGCCAGCCGCAGACGGTTAACTCCGCATCCACTTCAGCGGCTTTGGCTGAAGGAGTCTAATCGAGATGACAAAAACATTAAAATGCCAAGCAGACGGCATTGTCGACCAAGATTCGGCCATTATGGATTATCTGGCCGGTTTGCTCGATGATGAAACCGACATCGAAGCGGTTAGCAATCGTCCGGCACCGGCTCGTTTTCCCGAGCGAGGCGCTAATCGTGGTGTGAATCTATCGGTGATTGAGCCGCGTGGTGAAGTAAAGCAACGCCAAGGCGAGGGCGAAGCGGTGGATTTGGAC